>JBOGXG010000057.1:0-3967 GCA_050694195.1 Actinomycetota bacterium
GATCAGATCCGCTCCGCGCGCGTTCAGTGGAACATCCGCATCCTCTGACCTGTCGGCGAACACGATGGATCCCCCTGGGGGGATGCAGATCTCGGGGGTGATGCAAATCCGATCATCGGGTGGCTCACCACCAGGGTTCGCTTCGGCGAATCCGCCGATCCCTAATACCGGGCCAAGGTCGCGCACGAAGTAGTCCATCGCGTCGTTGGAGTCCCCTGCGACGAGGTCGGGGTTGCAGCTCCAGAAGGCTATGTCGCCTCGGTCGTTGACCGCAGTGCCGAACGAAGCCGGCCCTGCTCCTCCCCTCAAGAACCCCGCATTGCAGGGCCCGCCGTCGGAACGCTTCCCGTTGGCTTTGGTCGACGCCACTGTCAGGAAACCGGTCACCCGGTCGTGGACGTACACCTCGCCGGTGTCACAGCCTCCCAGCACCGGCACGCCCTGGATACCGAGGAACTCGTCGCTGTTGCAGACGTTGAATCCAACGTAGCGCCCACTGGGGCTGATCGCGTTGTACAGGCCCCCGCGTTCGAGCTGTCCCCCAAATGACGTCACCGAGACGCGCTCCGTTCGCCCAGTCTTGAGGTCATGAACGAACGAATCGTTCCGAGCTTCCGCCCCCGTGGGGTCGTTGGTGTCGTTCGGTACGAGGTTCGACGCCCCGCTGGTATAGGTCACGTAGCGCCCGTTGCTGCTGATCTGCCGTCCTCCCCGATCGATGGTCCTGGAGAAGCAGAACAAGAAGGTTGCGTCCGTACTCGGGGGGGTGGGGCAGAACGCTTCGGTCCCGTCAGAGGCGACCGAAACCCGCACCGTCTTGTTGGTTCTTAGGTCATGCACGAACACGTCCTGCGCGAGGTTGCCGTCGCCGGGTACGAGGTTGTCCGCGCTGCTCGAGAAGACGACGTAGCGACCGGTCCGGCTCACGGAGGGAACGTCCCCTGGAGCCTGAGCTCCTTGTGAGTCCACCGACGCCATGACTGTCTGTCCCGTCTTGAGGTCGTGGACGTACACGTCCTCCCCGCCGTCGGTGTCGCCCTCGACGAGATTGTCGGCGAGGCTCGCAAAGGCGACGTAGCGACCGTTGGCGCTGATCTCGAGCCAATTAGAAGTTGCCCAGGGGACGCGCAGAGCCTGCTCTCCGTCGGAGGAGACGTTGACTCGCCGGGTAACGCCACGCCTCCGGTCGTGCACGAAGGCGTCGCGGGAGAGGTTCGTGTCACCTACTACGAGGTTGGGTGCGTCGCTCAGGAACGCGACGAAACGACCGTCGGCGCTGATCGAAGGTGCGCCGGAATCTCCTCGCCCCTGGGTTCCGTCAGAGGCAACCGACACGAGTTCGGTCCTCTTCGTGACCCGGTCGCGTACGAACACGTCACAGGCTGCGTTCGTGTCCCCGCCGACCTGATCGACGAGGTTGTAGGCCGCACTGGCAAAGACTACGTAACGGCCCTCTGGCGTGACGTCGGAGTATTCGAAATGGGGAGAGAGGCACGCAGCCGCCGGCAGAGAGCGAGCCTGGCTGCCGTCCGATGCGACCGACACGAGCTCAGTGCGTCCGGGTCGCGGATAGGCGGAGGCGGGCTGTAGCCCTGCCCCCAGGATCGCCCCGACCATGACCAACCACAGCGTGGACCGTGCCTTCCTCGGAGTCCCGCGACCCCGGTCCACCGCCCTCGGCTTCATGGATCGCACTCTGCACCCCAGAGCCAGGCAAGAGCTCGCCAGGGAGTCGCCAACTTGTAGTTAGCCTTGACCGAGCACCGGTGCCCTCACCTGCCTCCTTTCCGATCACCACATGAGTATCAAGTAGGAGGGATGCCGGGACTCGCCAAGGGCTCAGCATTCGGGCACCAAGAAATAGGGCGGGGGCGGCGGGGGTGCGTTCAAGCTCGACACCAGGCCCCAGGTATCCCGGGCCCCGGATACCGAAAGACGGCGTCCCCTGCGAACAGGGTGGCAGCCTCATCCCTGTCGCCGCGACGAAACGCGTTCAGGCTACCGGATCAAGCTCTTCGTTCGAATGCGACACATCGATAGCATTGCGGTGACCGAAAACAGTGCGCAACCTTCCAAGGTGCTTTAAGTCACGAGGGCGAGGCTGATGTTGTGAAGTTGGACGAAGTGAGGGCGGGCGTATTCGAAGCACGCCTGACGGCTCATGAACTATCGACCGTGATCGCCGCGGCGAAGTTGGCGCTTAGGGTGATGGAGGGAGACGACGTCACTCCTCCTGAAGCCGCGCGAACTCTACGCGCTGTGCTGGAAGACTTCGATCGAGCAGTTGCTCGAGTGAGACCCGGAGGACGCGAGTAGCGTCCTCCGGGGAATCGAAGTTACGCGTTGGCCATCTGAGCTCGGACGTGATCTGCGATCTGCTCGAACTCCTCGATGAATCGGTCATGATCGAACTGCAGCGCGTTCAGATACGTACTCCAACCCATCGTGTGCTTCGCCATGAACGCGGCCTCGTTGATCTCATCATCGGTGGCACCGAAGAGACGGGCGGCCTCGCGATGGAAGTAGGCGCAGTAACTGCAACGGGTCGCTCCGGAAACTGCAAGACCAATCAGTTCCTTGTACTTGTTCGGGATGGCCGTCTCGCCGAGTTGAAAAGTCTTAAGCGTGTGCCATTCACTCTCCAGGACTGCGTCGGGAACGATGCTGATCCACTCGGGCACCAACCCGAAGGTCTCCTTAACGTCCCTTTCGACATCTGATCTATCCATGTGTCGCCCCTTCTGCCGCAGCCGTTCGGGTAGATGCCCGGACTCGGACCTCCCTTCTCGTTGAGGTTTTGGATGCCGAGATCGCCTTTCCCCGATTGAGATCGGTTTTCCGTCTGGATCCCTGAACCACGCACCCTTCCATTCGCCTCCATTCGCCGACGGTCGCGATCCCGTCGACGGTCAAGCGACGTTGCCAACTGGATCGATTTCACCCAAAGGGCGCGGGCGACGATGCCTCGCTCACTCGGACCTCCCTCCTGCCACCACCCCAATCCACGCGCTACTCGGCGCACAAGTCAACCTGGAAGAGCGACGTGGCTGGATCGGATCGGACCCCTCAGAACGCGATTCCACTCGGGCGAGAGCGCCGCAGGCGCGGCCCGGGGTGAGATGGGGCTTCGAGAGTGCTCGAGCGGCGGTGAGGTCGATGAGCGAATGCCGAGCACCGCATCCGAGGAAACGGCGTTATCGCGTCTTTGCGTTCATGCCATTTCTGGTGGAGCTGATTGATCGGTGCGCGAACCGCATTGCTCGAGTGCTTAGCGCACCGCCTCTTGGTATCTCCGCCCCGCGTGGGACGTGATCGCGGCGTCAACAAGGCCGAGGTTGAGATCCGCGACCGGGCAACACATTCAGGCAAATTCGAGTGGGGCCGGCTGGACTCGAGCACCAATGAATTTAGAGGTCGGACACTCGATCCTTTTCAAGCTCGGAGCGGACTTGATCGTCTATGCCTGCCCACTCGACCAATACATCAGCCAGGGCGTCAACCGTGGGTAACTCTCTCGGCGACTTACCTACCCAAAGGATCAGTTCGTCGTCATCGGGATTCCCGTCGGGGATCACCTGACCGTAATAGGTCCGTAATGCAGAATCCCAGCCTACGATGATGTCGTAACCCGCGTCCTCCGACGTATCAATCGCCCTTCGGCTCACTCTTTACCTCAGCCCTCGGGTGTGATCTCTATCTCGTAAATGGCCGCTCGCAGGCGAACCTCGAACCAACGGAAGAAGCCCTCTTGGCCAAGGAGATGAAAGGCAAGTGGCCATGGATCACAGAACCACACGGGTGCTTCCCACGTCGCGTCTCCGAGACTCATATGCACGAGCGCTTGCCTGGCAGTCGTAACGAAGCCTCCGATGGCAAGTCCTTGCTGCTTGGCATCCCTCAGTTCAACGCCTGCCGCCTCAGCCGTCCATGCGCCGAAACGGTTGTGCAAAGCACCGGTGTCCAGTAG
>JBOGXG010000058.1:0-8127 GCA_050694195.1 Actinomycetota bacterium
CTTTCGAGCCGTTGATGACCCACTCGCCCGACTCGAGCTTCGCGGTGGTTCTCGTCGCGCCGGCATCCGAGCCTCCTCCCGGCTCGGTCAATCCGAAGCCGGCGAGCTTCTCGCCGCTCGCGAGTTGCGGGAGCCACTTCTGGCGCTGCTCCTCGGTGCCGAAGCGGTAGACCGGCATCGCGCCGAGGCCGACCCCCGCCTCCAGGGTGATGGCTATGGAGGAGCTCACCCGGGCGAGTTCCTCGATGGCGAGACAGAGGGTGAAGAAATCGGCTCCTGAGCCCCCGTACTCCTCGGGGAACGGGAGCCCGAAGAGGCCGAGGTCGCCCATCTGCTTCACCGCTTCGAGCGGAAGCACTCCCTCCTCGTCCCACCGCTCCGCGTTTGGGCGGATCGCATCGTCGACGAACGCCCTGACGGTCTTGACGAAATCCTGTTGTTCCGGAGCGAGATCGAAGTCCATCCCCAGAGCCTAGCCCCCCGTTTTCTTAGACAGATCTGTTGCTCCCGCGCCAACCGAGGTCAGTAGGAAAAGCGGTTTCCGGCCGGCTTCTCTTTCGCGACGATCTGGTTGCTCACAGGCTAACGATTCTGTCTAAGAACTGGACGGTTAGCGGAACAGCTTCGCCAGCCGTGCCCTCGCTCCGAGGGAGCCGTGGATCCTCAGCTTGCGCCGGAGCAGAGCCCAGCGCGGGTCGATCCGGCCCACGGCGATCTTGGCGAACTCGGCCGCGTCGGACTCGAACCGCAGCGCCGGCTCCCCGGCCGAGCCCGGCTTGGCTTCCGCGTGGCCGTTCGTCACCACGAGGTGCCACGTGTCCGCGTCCGGGAACTCCCACTGGATCGGCCCGTCGAGGGAACGGGCGACGTCCAGATCCAGGGAACGAGACATCCCGTCGAACAGGATCTCGAAGGCCTCGTCGTTCAGATCCGGCTCCCGTGTGTCGTCGCCGATGACCCCGGCGTCGATGAGGACCCAGGTCCTCCGGGCGCGCTCCTCGTAGTCGATGTCGGGATCTTCGCGCGAGAACAAGCGGATCTCACGCGGATCGATGCCGACGCGTCGTAGCTTCATCTCGAAGGAACGCATCCCGAAGGCATAGATCTCCTCGAGCGTGAAATCGAAGCACTCCGCGTACGCCCGATCCCGGTTCGGCGGGACGAACACGCCGACCGCATAGGGAAGGATGCGATCCCACAGCTCGATCGCTGCAGCGCGGCACTCGGGATCCCGCACGAGCTCACCCAGGAACTTGACGCCGAAGGTGACGTGTCGCGACTCGTCGCGGGCGACGTTGCGGATACCCTCGGCGAACCCGGGGAGGATCTCCAACTTGTCGACGTACCGTTTGATGAAGTGTTGGCCCGGTATCGCCAGCATGCCCTCAACGACCAGATGGTAAAGAGCGATCGTCTGCGCCAGCAGAGGACGATCCTTCGGCTTCTTCCTCAACGAATCCGTGATGCGATCGAGTTCGGCGAAGACGTTCTTGAACCCCCACGTGAGATAGGGCTCCATCTCTTCGAGTGTGGACTTGGTGTCGCGGCCCATACCCGCGACCTCCCGCATGAAGCGGTCGAAGAAGACGTGGTGGCGCGCCTCATCGACGACCTGCGTCGTGAGGAACACGCTCTCCGGATAGCCGGGCGCGGCATCGAGCACGGGAGTCAGGGTGCGCGCCACAGCCTCCTCCCCCACGAGGAACATCGAGTAGTTCCACAGGGCGGAGTGCCTCTGTTGCTCGGTCAGTCGCCCGTGCCAGTGTTCCTTGTCGAGGGTGAGGTCGATCGAGGTCGCGCTCCAGTTGTTGTCCTCCCAGAGGCGATAGAGGCGGTCGTAGGAGATGACCTCCGGCTTCTCCGAAGCTAGTTCCTGGGGGCTTTCGTCGGCCATCCCGCTCCTCCCTATGGTTTGGATTGGTCTATATTGGCGAAAAGAAAACTTGACCGAAGAGTCAAGTTTCGGGGATGGCGACGATGCCGGCCCGAAGAGCTCATCTTAGGAGGTTGTCCCGTTGGATTTCTCCCTGACGGAAGAACAGCTCGAACTGAAGAAATGGGCCCACGAATTCGCCGAGAAGGAGATCCGTCCGGTCGCCGCGGAATACGACGAATCGGAGGAATTCCCCTGGCCGGTGGTCAAGAAGGCGGCCGAGGCCGGCCTCTACTCGATCGACATCTACATGCAGGCCCAGCAGGACACGACCGGGATGACGCTCCCTCTCATCATGGAGGAGATCTTCTGGGGCTGCGCCGGCATCGGACTCGCGATCTTCGGGACGGGGCTCCCCTTGTCGGCACTGGCGGGCGTCGGGACGCAGGAACAGCTCTTCGAGTGGGCCCCCAAGATGTTCGGGACCCCTGAAGATCCGAAGGTTGCCGCCTTCGGCGTTACCGAGCCGCAGGCCGGCTCCGACGTCCGCTCCCTTCGCACTCGCGCGGTGCGCGACGGCGATGAGTGGGTCCTCAACGGAACGAAGGTGTTCATCACGAACGGCGGCGTGGCCGACGTCTACATCATCGTCGCGACGGTCGATCCCGAACTCGGGCACCGCGGTCAGGCGAGCTTCATCATCCACAAGGACGACGGAGGCATCCGGCCCGGCAAGAAAGAGAAGAAGCTCGGCATCCGCGCGTCGAACACGACCGAGGTCATCCTGGAGGACTGCCGCATCCCAGCCGATCGTGTCCTCGGCGGACTCGATCGCTTGGAGGGAAAACTCGAGAAGGCTAAGAAGGGCGAGTCCAGTGGGAAATCGTCGGCCGCGCTCCGCACGTTCGAAGTGACCCGGCCCTCGGTGGCGATCCAAGCGGTCGGCATCGCGCGCGCCGCTGTCGAGTTCGCGATCGAGTACGCGAAGGACCGCAAGGCGTTCGGCGTTCCGATCGCGCAGCACCAGTCGATCCAGAACACGCTCGCCGAGATGGCGACCGAGGTGGAGTGTTCCCGGCTCATCACTTACAAAGCCGCCTGGCTCGCCGCGAACGGACAGCCGTTCCCGAAAGCCGAGGGCTCGATGAGCAAGCTGAAGGCCGGCGAGACCGCGGTGCGCGTCACCGAGCAGGCCGTGCAGGTGCTCGGCGGCTATGGCTACATCAAGGACTTCCCGGTCGAGAAGTGGTACCGGGACTCGAAGATCTACACGATCTTCGAGGGCACCTCGGAGATCCAACGCATGGTCATAGCCCGAGCCCTAACCGCCTGACGGTTTCTTAGTAAGAATCCGGGCGCTATATGCGCCGTTGTCGCATGAGAACCGCGGCGGCGAACTTTCAGTGCGTGAAAGTGACGGATAACACCCGAATTTCGACTAGGAAACTAGGCGGTTAGTTCGGCCGGGGTAACTTCTAGCTCGAGCGTTCGGCCCCCTCGGTGGACCATGACGGGCACGGTGGAGCCTGCGACCGTGCCGTCCATCACACGCTGGAGGTCCTCCATCCGGTCCAGTTCCGTGCCGGCTATCTCGAGCAATAGATCCTCCGGCTTGATGCCGGCGCGTTGAGCCGGGCTCCCGTCCACGACCTGCACGACCTCGATGCCGTGCGTCCTGTCGAGTTCTCTCGCCAGCCGGGGCGGAAGCGGCCGCGGCCCCCCCACAACCCCCAGATAGGCGCGCCGGACGAACCCGTCGCGCATCAGGGCCGCGATGATCCGACGCGTCGTGTCGTTCACCGGGATCGCGAGACCGAGCCCCTGGCCGATGCCCGGGCTCACGACCGCGGTGTTGATCCCGACCACCCGTCCCTTGCCATCGGCGAGGGCACCTCCCGAGTTCCCGGGATGGAGAGCCGCGTCCGTCTGGATCACGTTCTCAACGAAGCGCGTCATCTCGCGCGACCGCGTCGCCATCGAGCGGCCGAGCGCGCTTACCACGCCGGCCGTTACCGTTCCTCCGAAGCCCAACGGGTTACCGATCGCGACCACGAGTTGGCCGACCTTCAGCGCGGATGCGTCGCCGAGTTCGACCGCCTGCAGTTCGGCCCCCACGGTGCGTACGACCGCAAGGTCCGAGAGAGGGTCCATCCCGATCACCTCGACGTCGTGCTCGGTTCCGTCGAGCAGCGAAGCCGTGCCTCCGTCGGTGCCGCGGACCACGTGGGCCGAGGTCGCGACGAAACCGTCGGGTGTGATCGCGACGCCGGAACCGCTCCCCATCTCTTGACGATGGTTCGAGAGTTGCTTGTGCACCTTCAGGTTGATGACCGAGGGTCCCAAGCGTTCGGCGACCGTCGATACGACCTGCGAGTAAGCGTCTAATGCTTCCGTCTCCGAGGGGACGTCAAGCGGAGGTGGGGCCTTCCGCTCGGACCCGCTCGACGTGGACAAGTGCGTCACGTAGTTCTCCGATCCACTCCGATTCGTTCCTACCGACCAGGCGCACGCACCAGGCGAGCGCCTCACTTCGACTGCGAGCAACGCCCGACTCGACGAGCGTGTCGAGGACCCGGCGCTCCGGCATCCGGAGACGCGTCATCACCGGGACGCTTAGGTTCGTGAACACGGTCTCTATGTCGCCGCACCGGGCACCCCAGGCGACCTTCCCGCCGAAGCGTCGCTGGGCCTCGTCGGCGATCGCCATCCGTCGCCGGCGCGTCTCTTCCCGGAAGCGCTTGATGCGTGCGAGACGTGCCTCCTTCCGGGCCTCATCCGTGGCGTCGGCGGCCAGTTCGACGTCGGGGAGGTCTCCGGTCACGAGGATCTCCTCCCGATCCCATTTCACCTCGGGCGCCCCCGTGAACCAGCCATCGGGGATCCGGCCCGTGAACCAGGCGGCCAGCTCGGCCATGGCAACCTCCTCTCGTAATGGTGATTACAGTATTACACCATTACGAAGATACGGGCCCCGGGCCCCGGGGCCACCGGCGGCCTAGCGGGGCGCCAGGAAGAGGGCCCACGTCTCTCCGGCGTACTCGCCCACGGCCAGGGGTGGCTCGCCGCCGACCGAGGCGGCGCCCTCGTAGGGGGTGACGACGAGATCGGGCTCGAAACCTCCGGCCGCCATCCGGGCCTCCCAGCGCTCGGCCGGCTCCCTGTAACGGATCCGCAGATCGTTGGCCGGCAAGCGAGGGTCGTCGTAGCTCGCAAGGCGGACCCCGGCGAACTGGAAGAGATCGAAGGCAAGGTCGTCGGACCCGCTGACGAGTACGACATCCTGCGGGCGCAGCACCTCCGCGGCGCGCTGCACGAACGAGTCGGCGTCGCGTACGTCGGGCCGGGCATAGACGAAACCGGCCCTCCCCTCCTCCATGATCTCCGTTAGGCCGAGGGAGCCCACAATTGGCGACGCGGCCCCCACGACGAAGAGCCCCGTCGCGGAAGCGGCCGCCACCGCGACACGACGCGCCGAGATCCACGCCACGAGCCAGCCAAGCGCGATCCCCGCCAGGACGCCGCCGAGCAGATGGGCCGGCGGCCATACGCGTCCCTGATGGAGCAAGGTCGCGTTGCCGGCGAGTCCCCAGTCGAACCTCCCGCGGGCGACCGCGAGGATAAGGAGGAACGCGGTACCACCGATGAGAGCGAGAAGGATGCCGCTCTCCCGCGTCCTGCGGCGGATGAGGACCACGAACCCGGCGACCGCGAGCGGCAGCAGGAGTCCCCACGATGCGAGCGCGATCGGGAGGGGCCACTCCTTGCCGAGCTTCGGCGTGATGTTGACGAAGCCGCCGTAGCGCACCTGATCGGAAACGACCGGAAGGGCCCACAGCGCGAACACGACCAGTGCGCTACCCATCACTCGACCGAAGAACCGCGCATCGCGCCGAACCACGGCGGTAGCGACGATCCATACCAGCGCGCTCATGAACATCGGCACGCTAACGAGCCCGGCAGCACCCGCGATCGCACCGGCCAGCCACTCGGCGCGCCGGTGTCCGCTCTGGATGCTGAGGAAGAGCAGCATCGCCGCGCATGCAAGTACGACGAGACCGATCTCGCGCGGGTTCGCCGATGGGAAGAGCTCGTACACCGAATTCGGGGATGCCACAACGAGGTCTGCTCCGTAGCGGGCTTCACCCGGGCTCGTGACGAAGTCGGGCCCATCGACCGTGAGCCAGGCGAAGCCGCCGATCAACGACGTCCCCGCCGCGGCCCACCATCCCGAGTCACGACGAAGCCGGCGCGCGATACAGGCCGCCGCCAGCGGGAGGGCACCGATCACGACGATATGCAGCGTCTCGAACGCCATCACCGGATCGGTTCCCGGCGCCAGCCGGACCATCGTGGCCATGGTTGCGTGCAACCCCCATGGGTAGGCGTTCCGCCCGAACTCCGGTGCCGGTCCGGTCGGCAGAGCGTCGCCGCCGAGGATCTGCTCGGTCCATCCGAGGTGCCATGGGGGATCGCCCGTCCTGATGCTCGAGCCGGAAACCAACGCGGGACGCGCGTAGACGAGCAGCAACACCGCGCCCAGCACGAGCAACAGCACCATCGCGCGACGCGATCCAGGAGGGCGGGGCGCGGGTCGTTGCCGCACCCACACGAACAACACCGCCGCGGCCAAGGCGAGGGTGGCGTAGCGCGCCTGGAACAGGAACCCGCCGGTGACGATATGGAGCACCATCAGCGCGGCGGCGAAGAGCACGAACCCGCAGAGCGCCGCGAGGGTACGTTCCGGCCCCCCGGCCCATACGGTTACGAACGAAGGCGTCGCCGACGGCTCCGTCGCGCGCCGGGGCTTGCGTTTGGGAACGAGAGCCGCCCACTGAAGGAGAAGGTCGCCGCAGGCAAGGGCAACGAGACCGCACGACGCGAGTTGCAGAACGATGCCGACGATCGTCCCGGCTTCCATCGCTTTAGTGCCCCGCCACGCCGGCGATCGTGACGCGAGAACGCCCCTGCATCGACGATGCCTTCGTTGTTCGTCGCGTACGTACTCCCCGGTACGCCCGACTCCTCACGCCTTGGCCTCGCCGCGCAGTGGCCTTCTGGACGTGACACTACCGACGCGGCGGAGCACTAGTTGACGACTACCAGTACCTGACCCGCCCCTGCTGTATCGCCCGGTGCAACCGGAAGGCTCTCGACGGTCCCGGCTGCCGTGGCCGAGATCACCGTCTCCATCTTCATCGCCTCGAGCACCACCAGAGGGTCGCCCACATCCACGTGCTGGCCCTCGGTTACGAAAACCTTCACGATCGTTCCTTGCATCGGCGCGACGAGATCGCCACCGGTCGCGACCCCATGCACCGCAGCCGGCGCCGACGCGGCCATCGCTGGGTTCCACAGGCGGACCGGACGCCCAGCGACCATCAGCACGTCGGCATCCTCGGCGGGTAGCTCGGTCGCCAGTCCGGCGAGGATCCCACTCTCCTCGACCGTGCGGGTCGTATGCGTACCCTCCGCGAACTCCGTCGCCTCGAGGAGGAGGAGATGCGCGGGGATCGTCGTAGCAACACCCTCGATCGTGAACTCCTTGAGGGCCCTGATCATCCTGGCGCGGGCTTCCTCCCGATCGTTCCCCAGCGTGACGACCTTCGCGATCAACGAATCGTAGGCGCCGGGCACCTCATCGCCCTCGCGATACCCGGAGTCCACGCGCACGCCGAGCCCCGCCGGTTCGTCGTAATGGGTGAGGCGGCCCGGCGTCGGGATGAAGCCGTGACGCGGATCCTCCGCGTTCACCCGGCACTCGATCGCATGTCCCCGCACGTTTTGATCGATGTCCGCTTGCGAGAACCCGAGTGGGTCGCCGGCTGCGATCTGGAGCTGACAGGCGACCAGATCCAGACGGAGGACCTCCTCGGTGACGGTGTGCTCGACCTGGAGCCGCGCGTTCACCTCGAGGAAATAGAACTCGCCGTCCCGATCGACCAGCATCTCGACGGTCCCGGCATTCACGTAACCGCATGCCTTCGCGAGTTGCACGGCGGCGTCCCCCATGGCCGGCATGCGGTCGGCGAACAGCGGTGGCGGGGTCTCCTCGATGAGCTTCTGGTGTCGCCGCTGCAGCGAACAATCCCGCACTCCCAACCACATCGCATCGGTGGGTGAGGGGGCCAGGATCTGGACCTCGAGATGCTTCGGGTTCTCGAGGTAACGCTCGACGTATACGTCGCGGCTCCCGAAGTAAGCCTCCGCCTCGCGGCGAGCCGAATCGAACGCGTCGATGAGGTCGTCCCTCGAGC
>JBOGXG010000059.1:0-6162 GCA_050694195.1 Actinomycetota bacterium
ACACCGACGTCTCCCACGGAGCCTCCCACGGAGCGACACGCTCGGGACATCAGCGTCAAGTTCGCGCATGGATCCTTGATCGTCTCCGGCCGGATCTCTGTGGACGACGGTACGAACAAGTGCCGGAAGCGGGTCCCGGTGAAGGTCCAGCGCAGGATCACGAAGGGCAAGCGGAAGGGCAAGTACGCGACCGTGAAGCAGACGGTTACGAACCGTAAGGGTCGTTACTCGGTATCGATCAGGGACCGGACCGGGAAGTACAAGGTGAAGGCCGTCAAGACCAAGAAGGGACGGTTCAACCAGGACGTGTGCCGCCGCACCAAGACGTTTAAGAGGCACCGGCACCGTCGTTAACGAACGATTTGGCGGAAAGGGGGCCGGGATCGCCCGGCCCTCTTTTCCGCGTCCTCGTTCTATCCGGCTCGCAGATCGCGACAGAGTTCGGTTATATGCCGCTCTAGTTGATTTAGCCCCTCGACCTTTCCGACGGTCAGCGCGACCCCGATCCTTCGCGCCTCCGCTTCGAGTTCGGGATCGAGGTAGGCCGTGTAGATGATGATCGATTGGGAAGGCGTTCTCTCTCTGATCGTGCGCGCCGCCGTCAGCCCGTCCATCCCCGGCATCTTGTAATCCATGATGATTACCTCGGGGCTCATCTCCTCGGCTGCCTCTATCGCCTCCCGGCCCGACGCCGCCTGGCCGACGACCTCGAATCCATCGAGGTCCAGCATGTCGACGAGCATCCCGCGGACATGATCCGTGTCGTCGACGACGAGCACTTTGATCGCGATCGTTCCCACCCCCTAGGGTCTCGGGAGACCCTTCGCCACCTTGCGGGAACCGCTGAGCTGCTTCTCTACGTACTCCTTGTTGCGACGCAGCATCTTCACGAGGTCTTCGTGCCGCTCCAGGTAGCGGCGGACAGAGATCTCCAGGGAGATGGCGCCCGAGTATCTAGTTCTGCGGAGCTCGCCGAGGAACCTCTCTAGTGGCAGGACGCCTTGCTCGAGTTCCAGGTGCCCGTCTCGGCCGTCGGCGGCGTTGTCCGAGAGATGGATGTGCCGGAGCGTCGGGCGGAGGACGTCGTATCCCTTGAGGATGTCCTCCCGGCACACCGCCAGGTGGCTCGTATCCAGAGCGGCGTGCGGCGCCGCCTCCGCCAGGGCATGCGGCTCGAGCCACCGGTAAGCCCTCAATTTCCGGCCGGCCACCCACTTGGGATACATCGTCTCGACCGCGACGGCCACCCCCGTCTCCTCCGAGAACCCCTCGGATTCGTTCATGACCCAGTCCGCATACGCTCGCTCCCACAGGTAGGGCGGATGGACGATCATGGAGGGGGAGCCGAGCTCGCGGCACATCTCGGCCCCTCGCCTGATCTTTCCGACGGGGTCCAACCCCCACACGTTCTTGGTGATCACGAGGAAGGGCGCGTGGAGGGAGGAGATCTTCAGACCCCGCTCCTTCGCAAGACGGCCCGGTATCTCCGGCTTCTGGGTGACCGGGTCGCGAGTGACCATCAGCTCGATCTCCTTGAAGCCGGCCTCCGCCAAGGCGTCCATCGCATGCGCCAGCTCGAACGCCCAGAAGGGGCCGGTCGAGCACTGGATCGCGGGATGGGGCGGCGTCATCCGAGGAATCCTAAGCGGGGCCGCCCGGCGGAGCCCGGACGCGAGCAGCCCCCGGGATCGCTCCCGGGGGCTGGCGGAGTCCGTAGAGGTGGGCCGGCTTGGGGCGGGCTGGGAGGCTCGAGACACGGCCCGAGGGCCGTGGGTCTTCGTCCCATCCTCTCCCGACTCCAACTACTGTGTCGGCGCCGCCCCCAGCCAGCTTTAACCATGCCGGCGCTCTTTCTTCGCGGGCCCGGGGCTCCGCGGCAGGGGGCCGGGTAGGTTTCCTCCTGCTTGTGTTGGGCATGCGATAGCAAACAACTGCTTGCAAGAGTTTGCAGTAAAGGGGCATAGTGAGGCCGTGAACGTTTCTCAACTACTGCGGGACGCCGCCGCGCGGCTACCGGACAAGCTCGCCCTGATCGAGGCGCCTGGATCCGTCTCCCTGACGTTCGCCGACCTCGACCGAGAGGTCGAAAAGCTGGCGGCCGCACTGGCGGCGCGGGGGCTGAAGGCCGGGGATCGCGTCGCGATCGTGTTCCCGAACGTTCGTCACTTCCCGATCGCGTACCTCGCCACTCTCCGCGCAGGGGGCGTGGCCGTGCCCATCAATCTCATGCTCACCGCCCCCGAGATGGGCCGCATCATGGCGGATGCGGACGTCTCTTTCGCAGTGGTCGATCCGGGCTTCCTCGAGGCGGCGGAAGCGGGAGCCCGGAGCGGAGGCGTGGATATAGAACTCATCTCCTCCGCCGTTTGGGCCGATCTACCGGACCCCCCGGGTGCATCGGAGATCACCACCGGCGATGACGACCTGGCCGTCCTCTCTTACACCTCGGGCACGACCGGGGAACCGAAGGGAGCGATGCTGTCGCACGCCAACCTCCTCGCCAATCTCGATCAACAGATGGCGATCCCCCGCGACACGGTTCACGAGGGCGATGTTCTCTTCCTCACGTTGCCGATGTTCCATATCTTCGGACTCAACGTTCCTCTCGGGTTGCTATTGCTGAATGGCGCGACGGGGCTCATCGTCGAGAGGTTCGAACCCGTCGACGCGCTGCGCCTCATCGAGAGGCACAAGGTCACGGTGCTCTTCGGCGCGCCGCCGATGTACGTAGCGTGGGTCAATACGCCCGGCGCCGACCAGTACGACCTCTCGAGCGTTCGCCTGGCGGTGTCCGGCGCTGCGGCTCTGTCGGAAGAGGTGTTGCAACGGTTCCGGGATCTGTTCGGGATCGAGATCTACGAGGGGTACGGCCTCACTGAGACGGCACCGACCCTGACTACCAATCGGATGGCCGAACGTCCCAGACCCGGCTCGGTCGGCCTTCCGCTCCCGGGGGTCGAACTCCGGGTGGTCGACGACAAGGGTGACGACGTCGAGTTCGGGGACGAGGGCGAGATCGTCGTGCGGGGGCCGAACGTGTTCCAGGGATATTGGAGGAAGCACGACGCGACCGAGCGAGCCTTCTTGAACGGCTGGTTCAGGACCGGCGACCTTGCGGTCCGGGACGAGGATGGGTTCCTCTATCTCGTCGATCGCAAGCGCGATCTCATCATCGTCTCCGGTTTCAACGTCTTCCCCTCGGAGGTCGAGGCCGCGCTCGTCGCCAACCCGAAGGTTGCCGAGGCCGCGGTGGTCGGTGAGAAGCATCCCTACACCGGCGAGACGGTGAAGGCATACGTGGTCCTCGATCAGGGAGAGCAGACAACGGAGGAGGAACTGATCGGCGACGTGCAGACGCGGATCGCGCGGTTCAAGTGTCCGACCTCGATCGACATCGTCGACAGCTTGCCCCACCTCCTCACCGGGAAGGTCTTACGGCGCGCCCTTCGCACTTGATGTGCCGGAGGACGTCGGGTCGGAGGATCTTGACGCGCCGGCCCTTGTAATCGAGGACGCCTGCGGAGCGGAACCTACGCAGCGTCTTACACGTGCTCTCCCGCGAGATGCCGGCGAGGCGACCGAGATCGGTCTGGGCCAACGGCAGATCTAACTCTATCGCCCCTCCGTTCATCCGCCCCAACATCTCTGCAAGATCGAGGAGTCGGCCTGCAAGGCGCGCGGGGACCCGAGCCGAACTGCGGTCGTTCGCCGCGGCGGCCATCCACCGCGTGCGTTCGGCGAACGTTCCGGCGAGTGCCAAGCAGGCGACCGGGTGCCGCATGATCGCGCCGCGCAGAAGATCGGTCTCGATGCCCAACAGAACGCAATCGCTCGCTCCGAACGTGTCGAACGGTTGCGCGCCCCGGTCGACGAGCCCGATATCGCCGACGAGGTCTCCTTGGATCGACAGACCTACGATCGTGTCGACGGGCCCCGCTCCGCAGACCGTGTGCTTCAACGTGCCCGACATCACGAGATGGACGCGATCGGCCGTCTCGCCGCCCAGGTGGAGGATGTCGTCCTCCTGCAGGCGCCGCTTGACCGCTCGATCGATCAGGAAGTCGCGTTCGCGAGCTGGCAACGCGGCCAGGACGGGAGAGTAGGAGACAGGATCCATGCGCACCTCCAGGTCCCGGATGCGCGGTCCTGGCTCGAATCTACAGGCGGCGTCAAGGCCGGAGTAGACCGGACGGCACGCGAAGATGGAGCCGTGAGTACAGATCCCGGCCCCCCCGAACCGAGCGCAGAGTCGCGGCACGACGAGAGAATCCAGGAGGACCACGGCCACCAGAGCCGGGCACGCTGGCGACGACTCGTGCTCGTGCTCGTTCCGGCGGTCGCCCTTCTTGCGGTGCTCGGCGCGGCGGTGATGCGATCCGGGTCGGCACCGCAGCCCGGAGACCCGGCCCCCGACTTCGAGGCTCCTCTGCTGACCGGTGGTGGAACGCTGGCGCTGGACGATCTCGATGGGAAGCCCGTCGTGCTGAACTTCTGGGCCTCGTGGTGCGTGCCGTGTAAGGACGAGGCTCCGATGCTCAGCCGGGCCGCGGCCGCTTTCGGCGATCGTGTCGCCTTCGTCGGAGTCGACGTGAAGGACGCGCACAGCGACGCCGTAGCCTTCGTCGAGGACCAGGATCTCGACTACCTGCACGTCCGCGACGAGGACGAGACCATCTTCAGGGATTACGGACTCACGGGCCAGCCGGAGACGTTCTTCATCGATGACGAAGGCGTGATCGTCGAGCACGTGAACGGCCCCTTGCCACAGGACGCGCTGGACCAACTCGTCGAGACCCTGGTGGCCAGAAGTGGCTGACGTGAGCGTTATCTCCGCTTTCTTCGCGGGATTCATCTCTTTCCTATCGCCGTGCGTTCTCCCGCTCGTCCCCGGCTACCTCTCGTACATGTCCGGGATGACCGTTGGAGAAGCCGGCGACGCGAAGGCTCGGCATACCGCGACGGTTGCGCTGGCCTTCGTGCTCGGCTTCACACTCGTCTTCGTCGCGTTCGGCGCGACGGCCACCGTCCTCGGGTCCTTCCTCCTCGAGAACAAGGAGCAGTTCGCCCGCGTCGGCGGAGTGCTCATCATCATCATGGGTCTCATCTTCATGGGCGTCATAAGGGCCCCGTTCCTCTATCGAGAGGCGCGCTTCCACCCCCGTCCCGAGGCCGGCATGTGGGGGAGCGTCCTTCTGGGAGCCGCGTTCGCGTTCGGTTGGTCCCCATGCATCGGAGTGACCCTGGGAGCGGTGCTGACGATGGCGGCAGGACGTTCGATCGAGGGGGGCGCGGGGGAGGGAGCCCTCCTCCTGGCCGTCTACTCGCTCGGTCTCGGCATCCCCTTCATACTGGCGGGACTCGGTATCTCCCGGTTGACCTCGGTGCTCGGCTGGTTCCGGAGACACATCCGGGTCGTGAATTTCGTTAGCGGCGCCTTGCTCGTACTGGTCGGTCTCCTGTTCGTCACCAACCAGGTCTTCCGCCTCTCGGTGTGGATCCAGAAGAACGTCCCCGCGCTCGAGAGCTTCTGGACCCAGTAGCCCCCGCGCCGCGTTTTGGATCAGGCGTTCTCGTCGCGATCAGCTACGGCGGTCTCAACCGGTAGGGGTCCTAGATCGGAGAAGTGTGATGCCGCGCCCGACCTAGTTGACTCACCTAAAGTTCTGAAACAACCTCCATCACGCTAGAGCAGAGATAGAACTTTCGATTGGCACCGAAGGTGATGGGAGCGAAATACCCGCTATCGACCATCACCGTAATCGCCTGTGCCGCGGCTTGGTAGGTGATGTCGTATCGGTCTCTAACATCGGGGGCCGTGATGACTGGGAACCCAATTGCATCCTCGGCCAATCGGAGTGCTGTCCCCCGGACCTTCTTGGCCCTAAGAGTTTCGATCATCTCATCGCTTAGTCGTCTTAGGTGATTGATCTTCTCGATTGCTTCATGAGCTTGGTGGCGGATGCCTTCTAGAAAGAAAGCCACCCAAGGATCGAAGTCGCCGCTGATACTGACCTCTCTCAGATGCGCTTGATATTCACTCCTGTGGTCATCCAGATAGGGCGAGATATTCAACAATGGCTGGGTCAGAACCTTTGCATCATGGAGCAAGAGCAATAGAACGATGAGGCGTCCAAGGCGGCCGTTCCCGTCGATGAAGGGGTG
>JBOGXG010000060.1:0-5780 GCA_050694195.1 Actinomycetota bacterium
CGATGAGCGCATCGGGGACGATCTTGCGCGGGCGCCCGCGCCACTCGAACTCCTCGGCGGCGGCGCCTTCTCTGGTCCACTCGATCAGCTGCAGGCCCAGCGCGGCCGCAGACTTGAGCGCGACGTACAGGGCCGTGATCGCGGCCGAGTGCTCGACGAAGGTCGTCGACGGGGCCCGGTGGTCACCGCCGTGGGGCCGGTGTGCGCCTTTGGCCCATGAGTCCGCCTTTCTCGTCGGACACCAGTGATCGGGGGCCGACCCCTTGTCCGCGGGGGGCCTCACCGCGCGCGCGTAGCCCTTTCCCCTCAGCTGGGCGAGGCGGTAGCGGATGGTGCGCTCAGGGATCTGCAGCAGCGCGCTGAGATGCGCGGCGGTGGCGACGCGATGTTCGGTGAGGGCGTCGAGGATATCCCGGTCGGTGTCGGAGATGAAGTCATTCATGAAGAGAGGTCTCCGCAGGAATAGAGGCTTCCGCAGTACGACAGAGTGAAGAGAGACGTCTCAACGAAGCAGAGAGAGACAAGAAACATCTTCTGGAAAGGCGAAGCCCAGCGGGGGAATGAAGAAAGAGTCGGAGCGGACGCCGACCGTAAGGGAGTCGTACGCGGAGACCGTCGGGCGCAGACCGAGAGTCCGTTCATGCCGCCTCACCTGCACTCTTGTGCGTCCGCCGCTTGCCATTCGAAGAAGGACCTATCGGCAAGTCGGCGGCAGGACCACCTGCTTGCGCCCCCGGAGGCTTGCTTGATGAGCCCCGTCCGGGCGCGGCGGCGCGCATCAGGGCGGCAAGGAGGTGCGCGGCCTCGGCCCGGTCGCGGGATCGGAGCGGCACGAGGCGAGGCTCGGCGAGGTTGATGCGCGTCATGCGATCGCCCCGCCGGGTGGCTGGGTCCGAACGAGGATAGTGACGCCGCGCGAATCGGGCCGCCTTGAGCACCTCGGGGCGGCTGGTCCTGGTTGGGTCCGTCGAATCGACGTCATATCCACATCACCGCGTCCATTGAAGCGACGGGCGGGGAGAGATAAGAGAGAGATGGGAGGGCACGGTCATACTTACTGTCTGACTGTTACGCCGGAAACCAGAGGAGGCCGGAAGAATCTCGCCTCGTCCGAGGAAGATCAGCAAGACAGAGCAGAATGTGGCCGGTGTTCGTCGCTCGATCATCGAGGCCGCGCGCGACCTGATAGTCGAGCTCGGCTTTCACCACACGTCGGTCGAAGACATCGCCGCCAAGGCGGGAGTGAGCCGAGCGACCTGCTACTACCAGTTCAAGTCCAAGAACGGCATCCTCGACGCGGTCATCACCGACGCTCAGGACCGTGCGCCGGTAACCCTGCGCTCGAGGATTCGACAGCCGACCACCCTGCCCCGGCCGATCGACAACATTCGGCTCCTCATCACCGACATCTGCTTGATCTGGGACCAAGACAGGGCGCTGTTCAGGAAAGCCATGACCTTGGGGGAGGTCGATCCCGAGGTACGAGAGGTGATCGAGGAGCGGGAGAATGAGCGCTCCCTCGCCATCGATGCAATCTCACACCGGCTGATCGCCACTTACCAGAGACGGGCCACCGTCGAGGCGCTGTGGGCGCTGACGAGCTTCCCGGTCTTCGACTCCATCAGGCGCCACGCATCGTTCGTTGAGGCGGTTGAGATGCTCACCGGAATGGCGGTGACGATCGTGGACCCTGAGGAACTATGGCAGATGCCTCGACGGAGTGATGAAGGCGATTCTCCGTAAACCCTCGTGGGCGGCGATTTCGACGTAAAGCTTCTGGATCGATCCGCTGGTCGACCGGATCTCGGACCGTTCGTGCGACGCGGTCATGACTCCATTAAGCGTCACGCTTCGTTCGATGATGTCGTCGAGATGCTCCTCGGGATGGCCGTCACGACGGTAGATCGGAACGAGATGTGGGGGAATCCTCGGGTGGGAAAGTGAGGCTGAGCTTGGCACCAGGCCGGGTCCTAACTCGGAGCTACTGGCTGATTTCTTCCTCAGGCCTTGGGAGTAGCCGGACGGCAGTCGATGAGCAAGGTGGCGGGGGCCGTGTCGCTTGTGCTGTCAATAGTCGAGCCACATGCCCACAGCTCCGAAGGTTCGAACCATCGAGCCCGCCGCGATCCATCCGCCCAGTCCCCGTGGACAGCAGAGATGATCACTGACCAACATGATCAGACCGGCGTCGTTCTGGTTCACATTCGGGAATGCGGAGAGTTCACCGTCTCCGGTCGGGCACCCAGGAAGGAAGGCTTCGTCCTCAGAAACATCGGGCTCGTCCCCGTGATACAGACAGTCCCCGAGTGCGGTGGCCACGTGTGGCCCACCCAATGCCCACAGGCCCACCAACCCGTACTGCGGCCTTCCATCCGCGAGGCCGGTGAAGTCGCCTGCTGAATGGATGAAGTCTCCGTCCGTGGTCACCCTGGGAGTGAAGGTGCGCGCCTCGAAGGGCACAGCTTGCGGCCTCGCCTCTACGCTTCCCTTGAGGCCCTTGATCCTGAGAGTGACCTCAACCGGAGCTCCGTCTGCGATCAGAAGCATCTCGTAGACGCCCGCAGGCCACCGACCGTCCTGAGACTTAGCCGCCGCCTCCATCTCGAACAGCCCGCTCGCCTTGCAGCCTCGGCGCGTGCATCCGCCGAGGTCGATGTCTTCATAGGTCGGGCCGTCCCACCACTCGGTGCCCCTCTTGCGGAACATGAACCCGAACATCCGTCCATCACCCGTGATGCTCGCCTCGAGGCTGCCTTCGGCGATTGTCTGGGGAAGGCGGAACAGAAGCCTGCCCGGCTTCGTGGTGGTGAAGACGTTCACGCGTCCAAGCGTCACAACCGAGCGATCGGTTGCCCGGTCAGCAGACTCGCCGCGAGCTGGGATGGTCGGGGGTGACAGCGCGAGAGCCAGAGCCGCGCACACCAGGAGAAAGGAGATTCGCGGAGGGTTTCGGCGCTCCATGCTCTCCATGCTTAGGAGATTGGACAGCGTAGGTCGAGCTCCTGCCGATGGAGTCACCCGGGGGCATATCTGAGGGGATTCCGATTTCACGGGAACACAGGGAAAGAGCCTTCACTCGGTGCCCGAGGTAAGGGGAGGAGCCGCCTGGCGTCGGCCCGTCCCAAAGTCAACCTAAACATGACAAAGTTCACCCGATCGGTTGAAGGAACGTTTTGGGGTGAGGGCGAATGACTTCCGATGTGAGCGGGCCGATCGCGACCTGGGGCGGGCTGGTGGCAGGTCTACGGGAGTGAGCCGCCTCGGATTCCCGCTTGTCGGGTCGGTCGCGGCAAAGGGCCGTCGGGAGGCGGGGAACAAGGGGCAGAGCCTCAGGCGAGGGGAGCGGCGAGGAGGTGAGGCCAACACCAACGATTCGAGGATTCGAGATCGTGTCGGGAGCAGGCAGTCCGCGAGATGACCTGTTCGGCAGGCGTCCGATGCCCTGCTGTCGAATAGATAGACACATCACAGGAGGTGGCAGTGAGAAGGTTCTTAGCACTGATGCTCACGGGAACCATCGGGTTCCTTCTAGTCCCAGCCGGCTACGCACACGCCGACGTTACCGATGGACCAGCGGCGGCTCTCAGCAACACGCTCGACCAGGCCAACGACGCCCTCGGCTGGGTGGGAACGGACATCACTTGCAAGCCCGAGGCGGATGGGGGACCCGTTACGCAGGAGACGAACTTCATCGTCGGCAAGATCTTCGCCCAGGACCTTGGCGTCGGCCGGGGCACATGCCATTCGCTCAACGTGCCGAGCTACACGATGGAGGTCTTTGTGAAGATCCAGTACTACGACAATGGTTGGAAGGACACGGGCTGCAACTCCCCGACGGTGACTACGAGAGCTACGCAGGGAGTTGCTGTAGCCGTGCCGCCGGCTCGGATTATCTGCAACTACGGGGACCTCTCGCCTTACCTGGACAGCTACCACAGAGCCCGCACGGTACTTACGAATACCGTGGACACCAGAATCCGCCGGGCAACGAGCGCGATCTGGTTCATGCGGAGGGGCTGAGACGGAAATGAAGCTGCCGCTGAGACCGCTGACTCTTGCACTGGCCAGCGTTCTCATGCTCGCCGTGGTGCCTCACGACACCACGGCGGGGGCGGTTTCGCGTAAAGGCGGTAGCGCTGGCGGCACGCTGCGGGGTGAGACCGTAATCCGCTGGAGCGGAATCAAGGGCATGGTGCTCAAGAACAAGCGCGAATTCGTATGGCTATCGCGCGCGCACATGGACCTCGAGGTCGATGGGACCATTGCATACGTGGCGATTTCGCCCGTCCGCCAACCGAGGTCCGAAGACTGCTACTTTGGCACCCCGGACTGTGAGAAGTTCCAGCTTCTATGGGTCCGCGACTTCGATCGCCACGTCGGTAACAACTACGAACAGGGATGGCAGATACACGATCCTCCTCGTCTTGCCGCTCGAGGGGGACCGATCGAGCTCTACCTCATGACCGACGGCGAGGCGACGCTCACGCTCAAGCCCCGAGGGATGCGAGGTCGAGCCACCTATGTCGCCGGCGGGCGGATCATCGGTGCGGTAGCGGAGCTTCCCGCGACCTGTCCCACTATCGGGTGTGACCCCCAGTCGGGTTACGGCGAGCGGCGTTACCGGGTTGGCGGCAAGACCGTCGATCTCGGTCGGCTCGGATTCTCATCAGTCGTCGCTTATTCGGTGACGGCCGATGACGAGGTGGTTCAGAACCAGAGCCAACAGGTGCGCGCTTGCCACTATCCAAACCCCGCGGACAAGGGCGCGTCTCCTAAGGCAGCGGATCATCCTTGGGGCTGCGATCCCCTGGGCCAGCCACTGACTGATCCAGACGCAGTGCGCGTCTCGGCCCTTCAGACCTTCAACCAGGTCTACACTGGCCTTGGCCCGGCCTCTGGAGTGAAGGTTTGGGAGTGGCTACCTGGCGGCAAGGGTCGCAAGTACCTCGGATACCACGTGGGATGGGCAGGGCCGTCCGACGCCAAAACGGGTGCCTACGGCATCTGGTACCGATACGGGATACATCCTCCGCGCTAGCACGAACTCACGCGACCCCGTACTGGGATATCCCCGAGGACTCTGCCCCGATGCTCAGGGCGTGGGTTGGAGCTTCGCCAGCTCCGAAGCATCGTATATCCCTTCGAATAGCGACCGATCTCGACGTTGGGCTCCTCGATGCTTCGGAATGGCGTACGCGGAACGCCACGAACTGCCGATCCTCATCTTCGATTTCGCAGATTTTCGAGCGGCATCCCCCGAGGCCGGTTACTGGCAGCTTGACGTCGACGAGGGCCAACACCCAGAGGCGACGAGCTGAACGAGCATTCGGCGCGGTTCGCGCACCGGTCAATCAGCTCCACAAAACGTCTTCACGTTTCAAGGTGCAGGATGTTCACGTTTGGGTGCGACGCGGGCCACCGGACACGTGATCGGACGTGGCGAAGTTTGTGGGGGATGGGTCTTTGGATCGGTTGAGACGACATCGGGGCGCGCCCGGCTAAGGTCTGGTTTTCACACGCGGCGTTGATCGGTGAACTACGGGGGCGCGTTGGCCGCGACGACTCCGACGAGATCGTTGAGCGTCTTGCGCCGGCGGCGCCGGGTGCGCGGCGGCAGCCCCGAAGCCAGTCGTCTCGCATCGTCGGCGCGACGCGCCTCGAAGGCGTCGAGGATCCGTTGGTTTCGCACCACGAACAGGCACGCGAGAAACAGCGTGACCGCAGAAACGCCCATGACCCGGCACCAGCCGCGCGCGATGTCGTTTGTGGCCGGGTCCTTG
>JBOGXG010000061.1:0-1637 GCA_050694195.1 Actinomycetota bacterium
CGAGACAATCCCTTCGAGGTGGAGGCGCGTACGAAAGCGGGCTGAGAGGTCCTCAGGAATCAGGAAAGGCCCCCTGGCGGGTGGGGGCCTTTCCCTTGCGAGAGCCGGTCGGTCGCGGGTCCAACCGGTCGATTCGGAGCGGTTCTAGGTGGTCGTGGAGCGTCCCTCCATCATCTTTCGGTAGATCCAGAGGAGCCCCACGGCCATGAGGATGGAGCCGATCCACTCGATGCCTTCGGTCTCACCGAAGACCGCGGCCCAGAGATAGCCACCGATGACGGCGCCGACACAGCCGACGAGGATCGTGCCGAGGATTCCGATGGGGTCCCGCCCCGGCATCAAAGCCCTGGCGATGATCCCGACTACCAGCCCGACGAGCAAGAAAACCAGCAGTTCGCCCATGACCCCTCCATCTTCGATAGATCTGACTCTCCGACTTGATACCCAGGCGGGAGCCCTCTAAACACAGAGTATTCAAGTGACTCCATAGGGTGACAAAAGGTATCGCTGCAGAGAGTGTTTCCAGATGGGCCCGCGACTAACTCGTTCCCTAGGAGGAGGGGCGCTCCGCGCTCATCCAGGAGAAGGACCTCGATAGCTCGGGCCCGGCTCCGTACCTCCGATGGATCGCTCCCGCCGCGGCGTAGGCGTCCCGCAATAGGTCCTGGTCGGAGAGTTGGTGGAACCGATAGGCGTAGCCCCGGCGGGTGACGTCGACGAAGGCGTAGCCGAAGGGGAAGTCGCGCGGGATGCCCACTTCCTGGGCCGGCACGTCTCCGTACGTCCGAGTACGAGCGTTCCTGTGGGTGTGGCCGGCGAACACGCCCCATACGTTCCCCGAGTCGATCGTGGCGTGCAGACGGCCGGAGTCCTCATCGCGCAGTCCGAAGATGATCGGCGGGAACGAGGTGAACGGTTGAGGTGGATGGTGCATGAAGATGAAAGCCGGAGGCCCATCCGGTTCCGCGATCTCTGCGAGCAGGTCGTGTTGCGGGGGAGTGAGGGAGCCGCGTACGACCGCACCGCCGGAGGATTCGAGGAACTTCCCCGACACGAGATCGAAAGGACCGAACGGGGACGCGCCGTGCTCGATGGAATCCAGAACGGCCAGTCTGAAGCCCTTGTGCTCGATCAGCAGGCCGTCCGGCTCGCGTCCGAACGTGGCACCGTAATACTCGCGGCCGGAGAGGCGCTGCTCGTTGATCGAGAAGACGTCGTGGTTCCCCATCATCGTGGTGACCGGGATCTCGAAGCCTGCCAGGACCTCGCGTGCCCGCTCGAACTCCTCTCTCTCCCCATGGTCCGTTATGTCCCCGAGCTGGATGGCGAGGTCCGCGCCGGAGGCATTGATGTCGGCGATCGCCGCGCGGGTCCGGTCTTCCCCCGCGCTGGAGCCGATATGCATGTCGGCGAGGATCGCGAACCGGAAGATGACGTCTCCCGGCGGATCGGGGTCGGGCGTTTCCAGCGGCTCGAACGGCGGGACCTCCGGCATCGAATCGGGCCACCGCAGGCCGGCACGTTCGGCGTCTCCCGATCCCTGCAGTTCCTCGGCGTCGGCGGCGAGGAGGAACGGCGACGTGTGCGCCTCGACCCAGTCGCCGAGGCGAGCGAGGAAGAGGGGGCCGAGGCTCATG
>JBOGXG010000062.1:0-17442 GCA_050694195.1 Actinomycetota bacterium
CCGCCAACCAGGCCGGCGAGGACAACAGGAACGTGGCTCGGATGGCGCTACTCCTCGCGGGCCTTCCCGTGGAGGTGCCGGGCGCGACGGTGAACCGGCTCTGCGGTTCCGGCCTCGAGGCGGTGAACTCCGCCTACCGGCAGATCCGCGCCGACGAAGCGGACGTTCTGATCGCCGGAGGCTCCGAGTCCATGACGAGGGCCCCGTTCGTGATGGCCAAAGCGTCGGCTCCGTTCGATAGGAACGCGGAGATCTACGACACCTCGATCGGATGGCGCTTCGTGAACCCGCGGCTGAACGAGAGGTACGGGACTGAAGCGATGGGGGAGACCGCGGAGATCGTCGGCCGCGACCAGCAGATCTCCCGCGAGGCTCAGGACGAGTTCGCGCTGGAGAGCCACCGGCGCGCGGTCGCGGCACGGGACGAGGGGCGCTTCAAGGATGAGATCGCACCCATCGAGGTTCCCCAGCGCAAGGGCGATCCGGTCGTGGTCGATCAGGACGAGCCGCCCCGACCCGATACGACGCTCGACAAGATCGCGAAGCTGCGGCCCGCTTTCGCCGCCGAGGGGACGGTGACGGCCGGCAATTCTTCGGGCTTGAATGACGGAGCGGCCGCGGTGTTAGTTGCCTCGAAGGCCGCCGTGGACGCGAACGGGTGGAAGCCGATGGCGCGAGTGGTCACGTCGGCGGTCGCGGGCGTGGAGCCGCGCCGGATGGGGATCGGGCCCGTATACGCGACCCGTAAGGCTCTCGAGCGAGCGGGTCTGACGGTCGAGGACATCGATCTCGTCGAGTTGAACGAGGCGTTCGCCGCGCAATCCCTCGCCTGCATCAAGGAGCTGGGGCTGGATCCCGCCACGACCAACGTGAACGGCGGGGCGATCGCGCTGGGGCATCCCCTGGGATGTTCGGGGGCGCGCATCCTCACGACGCTGCTGCATGAGATGGATCGGAGGGAGAGCCGCTACGGTCTCGCGACGATGTGCATCGGGGTCGGTCAGGGGATAGCGACGGTCGTTGAACGTATCTAACGCGGTCGAAGCTCTCGTCCAACTTCTCGGGGCCGACCGGGTCAGTACCGACCCGGCCGATCTCACCGCCCACGCGCGCGACTGGTCCGCGTCGGCTCTCCTCGCAGAGCGCACCGGTGAGCAGGGAGCTGCCGAGTGTGTCGTCCGACCGGCGGATGTGGAAGAGGTCGCCACGATCCTCGCCTGGGCGGCCGAAACGGGTACGCCGGTCGTTCCCTTCGGCGGGGGGTCCGGCGTGTCGGAGGGGATCGTCGCGACCGCCGGCGTCGTCGTCGACCTCGGCGACATGTGGCGGATCACCGACATCGACACCAAGAGCCGCATCGTCTATGTGCAGGCAGGGGCAACGGGTCCCCAGGTGACGGCAGCACTGGCCGAGCAGGGGTACATGCTCGGCCACGAGCCTCAATCGCTCGCGATATCAACTGTCGGCGGCTGGGTCGCCACGCGAGCTTGCGGTCAGCTGTCGGCCGGCTACGGCGGCATCGAGGATCTGATCTGCGGGATGGAGGCCGTCCTTCCCGGGGGCCGCGTGGTGAGGGCGAAGGTGAACCCGCGCCGCTCGGCGGGACCCGATGTGTCCTCCCTGATGATCGGATCGGAGGGAACGCTCGGGATAGTGACGGAAGTCGCGCTGAGGATCTCCCCGATACCCGAGGCGAGGAGCGACCGCTGCCTGCGGTTCGAGCACATGGCCGACGGGGTCGCGGCGACGCGGAAACTCGCCCAATCGGACCTGCACCCGACGGTCGTCCGCCTTTACGACGCGGAGGACGCGGCTCTGTTCCTGCGAGACCATCCAGATGCGGCCGCGGGACCGTTACTGGTCATGTCCTTCGAGGGTCGGGGTGCGAAGGAGCGTGCTGCCGAGGCCGTAGAACTGATGGGGGGCAGCGAGGACGACGCGGGCCTGGTCGACCACTGGTGGAAGCACCGGAACGATGCGGTGGACGTCTACCGCGAGATCATGGCGGGACAAGGCCTACTCGGCCCCCACGGTGTCGTCGACACCATGGAGGTGTCGGGAACCTGGAGCGGTTTGCGCGACCTCTACCACGCGATGAAGGAAGCGTTGGGATCGGAGGCCGATCTCGTCGGTTGCCACCTCTCTCACGTCTATCCGGATGGTGCCTGCCTGTACTTCACGATGGCATCCTTCTGCGATGACGACGGGGCGGCGGCGAAGAGGCTCGCCGCGTGGTGGGAAACCGGGATGCGCACCTGTCTCGAGGCGGGCGGATCGATCAGCCACCATCACGGGATCGGGCGCCTGAAGGCAGAGTGGATGGATGCCGAGTGGCAGGGGTGGCGGGAGGTACTGCGAGCGGTGAAGAACGCGATCGACCCGAACGGGATCATGAACCCGGGGGCGCTCGGGCTATGAGCTCGCCGTACGGGCCGATGGTGTTGATCGTCAACGCGCGGGCCGGCAAGGGAGGGGTGGCGAAATGCCTACCCGAGGTCCGGAAGCACCTCGACCAGAGGGGCCTCGAGTATCAGGTGCGGACGACCGAGGGCCCCGGCCACGCCTCCGTGATCGCGCGCGAATCGCTCGAGAGCGGCACGCGTTTCCTCGTGGCGGTGGGAGGAGACGGCACGATCCACGAGGTCGTTAACGGGATGCTGGTCGACGACAAGCCCGTCGCGCCGAACCCGGTTCTGGGTGTTGTGGCGGCGGGTACCGGCTGCGACTTCATCAAGACGTTCGGTATCCCGGCTATGCCCGGTCACGCCGCCGCGCATCTCGATGGTCCGGAATCGTTCCCCATCGACATCGGGAAGATCACCTACGAACAGGACGGAGCCACCGTTACCCGTTACTTCGCGAACATCGCCGAGGTCGGCATCGGAGCGGCCTGCGTGGCGCGCGCGCAAAAGCTCCCGCGTTTCCTCGGGCCCACCGTTTACTTCTTCGCGTTCTGGTTGGAGCTGCGACGCCATCGGATCGCCCGGGTGAAGATCGATCTCGTCGACCGGCTCTACGAGGGCTACATGAACAACCTCGTCGTCGCGAACGGCCAGTTCTTCGGCGGAGGGATGAAGGTCGCGCCTAAGGCGGCGCCGACCGATGGGCTCCTCGACGTCCAGATCGAGCATGCGCGCAAGCGCGAGGCCATCGCTCTCATGCCGAAGATCTACAAGGGGACGCACGTGCCGCATCCCGACATAGAGGAGGCCAAGCGCGTCAAGCTCTGGATCGAATGTGACCGGCCGCTCCCGATCGAGGCAGACGGAGAGGTCCTCGGCCACACGCCCGCAACGTTCGAAGTATTGAAGGACATCCTGTCGATCAAGGTCTAGGAGGGTGCGCCCATGCCGTTCGCGGAGCTGTCAGCAGGTCGTTTCTTCTACGAGGAGCAGGGCGAGGGCCCGGCGATCCTCTTCAGTCACGGGATCTACATGGACCATTCGTCGTTCAGCGAACAGGTGAAGTTCCTGTCCAACCGGTACCGCTGTATCGCCTGGGATGAGAGGAACCATGGAGAGACGGAGGTCGCAGGGCCGATCAGCTATTGGGATCATGCCGACGATCTGTTCGCGCTCATGGATCATCTGGACGTCGACAGGGCCATTCTCGTCGGCATGTCGCAGGGTGGATTCATCGGCCTCCGCGCCGCGTTGAAGGCTCCGGAACGGGTGAGAGCACTGGTCTTCATCGCCACTCAGGCGGGATTGGAGAACCCCGATCACAAAGAGGGCTACGACGCGATGCACGAGGAGTGGATGACGAACGGACCCAACGAGATGATGCTGCAGATGATCGCGGACACCATCCTCGGCCCCCGCATCGAGCCGCGTCCTTGGATCGAGCGATGGCGGACGACGTCTAACGAGCGGATCCATTCGGCTTATTCCACATTGATATCGCGAGACGATGTCACCGAACGCCTGCCGGAGATCGCGTGTCCCGCACTTGTCATCCACGGCGATCAAGACCTCGCGATCCCGATGGAACGGGCGGACGCACTTGCCTCCGGACTGCCGGGGGCGGGGAACGTCGCTGTGGTGCCGGGAGCGGGTCACTCTCCCCAGATGGCAGACCCCGACGTGGTCAACGAGGAGCTTCGTGACTTCCTCGAGCGCCTGCCCTAGGCAACGACCGTCGGGTTTCCCGCCGGCGGATCCTCGTAGGCACCGTGATGGGAAAATCGCGCGTGAAAACCGACCTCCCGGGTCGCATCCGTTGTTCAGAAAGGGAAGGAGCGCATGGATCCCGTACCCACCCGCCGGACCACGGTCCGCCGGCTTCGCGAAAGGGGGCGCTACGAGCGCGGCGTGATCGACGCGATCCTCGACGAGGCGCTGATCTGTCACCTCGGGTTCGTTCACGAGGGCCAGCCCTTCGTCATCCCTACGATCCACGCGCGCTCGGGGGACACGATCTACGTGCACGGTTCTCCCGCCAGCCGCATGCTCCAGACGATGGAGGCCGGCGTCGACGTGTGTCTCACCGCGACGCTCCTCGACGGCTTGGTGCTCGCCCGCTCCGTCTTCCATCACTCGATGAACTACCGCTCGGTGGTCGTTCTGGGGCGGGCGCGACCGGTTACCGATCCGGTCGAGAAGATGGACGCCCTGCGGACCGTCGTGGAGCACATGCAGCCCGGGAGATGGGATGACGCTCGCCGACCGAGCCCGGAAGAGATCAGGAAAACGATGGTGCTGGCGTTGCCGATCGAGGAGGCATCGGCGAAGATCCGCGGCGGTCCTCCGGGGGACGAAGAGGACGATCTCCAACTACCGGTGTGGGCCGGGGTCGTACCCCTGCACCTCGCAGACGGGGCACCGGTCGCGGACGAACTCATGCCGTCGGGGACGCCCCTCCCCGGTTACTTGGACACGCCGACCGACTAGTCGCCCTCGGCCTGCGCGATGAACGACCGCAGATCGGCGGCGAGCGCGCGCGGGTGTTCGATCGGCAGGTAGTGCGTCGCTTCCTCGTAGGTCTCGAGCCTGACGTCCTTCAGGGTGGCGACGAGTTCCTCGGTCACGTCGCGGGCGACGAATTGATCGTGTTCGCCCGCGATGACGAGCGTAGGCGCAGCGACCCTCGCGGCGAGCTCGGGTGCCGGATCGCCGGCGACGGCCTGGTACGTGGCCAGCAAGGAGCCGGTATCGCATTCGGCCATGCCCCTCAGTAGCGCAACGAGCGATGCGGTATCGGCGGAGGCGGCCGTCATCCCGCTCTGGCGCGCGAGACCGGCGATCTCGGGCCGTGCGACGAGACCTCTGATGGCTCCCTGCAGGGGGGCCGCGAAGCGCCTGGCGATCCCCGCGGCGGTGGGAAGGAGCGCGGCCAGGTCGAGGCGCAGCAGACGACCGAGCGAGTACCCGTAGCCGGCGTTGACGAGAGAGAGACTCGCGACGCGTTCCGGGTACTCGGCGGCGAGTTCGAGCGCGATGCGACCCCCGGAGCTCCACGCCGCCACGTGGAATCGTCGGATGCGGAGACTCCTCACCGCAGCCATCGCGTCGAGGACGTGCGCCCCCGGGTCGATCCGCTTGCTCACCGGGGGATCGGACTCGAACAGCCCGCGCAGATCCCACGACACCACTCTTCGTTCCGGCACGATGAGATCGAGCGACCGTCCCCACACCGAAAGCCCCGCTCCCACGGCCGTGACGATCAGGAGCGGGAGGTCGCCGGTCCCCATATCCCTGACCGCGATCATCGTTCCGTCGAACGAGCGGGCGAAAGAAGCTCGATCCTCGAGGGTTGTCATCCGGCTCCCAGGCGGCCCTCCGGGATGGCGGCCGGATCGATCTCGGGACCGAGATGCATGTTGCGCTCCGCTTGCACGTCGTCGCGGTGTGCCTCGATCTCGCGCGCGGCGCGTTCCTCGTCCCACCTCAACTCTCTCGCGAGGAGCGAGGGGGCCCTGCTCGATCTTCCTATCCCCGCGGCCGGGTCGGTGAGGGCGAGGCGCGTCCGGCGCGACAAGAGGTCCGACAGCGTCTGGACCATCTCGTAACGAGCGCAGTATGCGACCTCGGCCGCGGTCGGTTGCGCGCCGGGCACCAGCGGACCGGCCAGATCCTCTTGAGCCGCGATATCCATCACCGCGAGGGAGCGGTCCCCATAACAACGGACCAGGTTGGCGATCGCCTCTGGCGAGAGACCGAGGCGCTTGCCGCGTCGTTCGGCCGCGTTGCGGAGTGCGCCGACGTCACTCGAGCCGAGGCGGATCCAGCGCGTCCGTGACTTCGAGTCTTCTCCTAGGGCCTCGACGACGCCGTCGACGGCGTCCTTCGCCATGCGCCGGTAGGTGGTGAGCTTGCCCCCGGTGATCCCTGTGATGCCGGGAGCGATCTCGTAGACGGTGTGCTTGCGCGACAGGTCCGCGGTGGAGCCTTCCTCGCCGGCGATGAGGGGCCGGAGTCCCGCCCACGCTCCGGCGATGTCGTTCTCGGTGAGGCCGAGGTGGAACACCGAGTTGACCGCATCGAGGCAATAGCGACGATCCTCTTCCTCCACGGCCGGCTTATCTATGTCACCGGGATAAGCCGTATCGGTGGTGCCTACGATGACCGAGTCGAGCCATGGGATGACGAACAACATCCGCCGGCGTTCCGCGTCGGGGATGAACGCCCCCGGATCGAGCATCGGGAGCTTGTCGCGGCGGAACGCGAGATGGACGCCTTTCGAGGGTCTCACCCGCACCGGAGCCTCGGGATTCGCCAGCGCCTCGACCTCATCGGTCCATACGCCGGCGGCCACGATGATGCGCCGCGCTCGAACCTCGAACGTTGTGCCCGTGAAGCGCTCTTCCACGGTCGCCGTACAGACGTTGTCGGATCCCGAGAGATCGCGGACCGCGAGGTGGTTCGCCACGACCGCGCCGTACCGAACGGCTTGGACCAGAACCTCCATCACCAAGCGCACGTCGTCGTTCTTGCAGTCGTAGAAGAGGAACCCGCCCTTGATCTTGCCTTTGGGCAGGGGCGGGACCGAATCCTCCGTCTCGTCTACATCGAGGTATCGGTGCACCGACATGTTCTTGAACGACGCGAGCGCGTCGTACGCCCACAGACCGACCCCGAACTTCGCGCGGGCCCACCGATCGCTGACGGGGAGGATGAAGGCGAGGGGCTCCACGAGATGCGGGGCGAGATGCCGGAGGAGGTCTCGTTCCTGGGCCGCCTCGCGCATCAGACCGAACTCTCGCTGCTCGAGGTAACGGAGACCGCCATGAACGAGCTTGGAGGACTTGCTCGACGTTCCTGCGGCGAAATCGTCGCGCTCGACCAAGCCGACCTTCATCCCCCGCGATGCCGCGTCGAGAGCGATGCCGGCTCCGGTTATGCCGCCGCCGACCACGAGGAGGTCGAGTTCCTCACGCCTGGTTGCCTGGAGTTTCTCGAGGGCGGTGTCTCGGGGGCCGAGGGTCACCCGACCAGCCCCGCTGCCCATCTGACGACGGTCACGAGACCGATGACGACGAACACGGCGCCGAACAGGATCGTCGGTCCCAGCCACCAGTCCATCTGACGGCGCAGGGGATCGGCATCGGCCTCTGCCGTCCGGCGGACGACGAGCTGGGGGCCGCCGAGCTGCGAGAAGTGAAGGTGCTCGCGTGTGCCCTCCACCACGTCGGCAAGCCCCTGCAGGAGGTCGATCAGCTCTTCGTCGTCGACCGTGATCGTGGTCTCGACCAGCGGATCGCCTTTACGGTCCTCGATCTTCATCGGTCTATCCTCCCCGATATGCCGGTGGATCTCGTATCTCTCCCGAAGGTGGAGCTGCACGTCCACCTGGAGGGGACGATCACCGCCGCGACCGCGACCGATCTCGCTCGCCGGCACGGAGAGGATCCGGCGTCGGTGCTTCCCTTGGTGGACGGCCGCTACCCGGAGCGGTTCGGGAGCTTCCTCGAGTTCGTGGAGTTGTATCTCGCCGTGAGCCGGTTGGTGCGGACGCCCGACGATCTCTACACGGTGGCGGCATCGTTCGCCCGCGATCAAGCAGCCCAGAACATCATCTATACGGAAGCGACTTTCACCGCTCTCACCCACGTGTCGAACGGGATGGATCCCGTTGCCATGTGGGACGCGGTAACAAGTGGGTTCGGGGAGGCGGGCTCCGATGTCGAGGTTCACCTGATCGTCGACTCAGTGAGAGACATGGGGGTCGATCATGCGGAGGCCACCGTGCGTCTCGTGGGGTCCGCGGCGGCGCCGATAGTCGGGTTGGGCCTCGCCGGCATCGAGGGCTCGGCCCCGGAGAGGGACTTCAAGATCCTTCGGGACGCCGCCACACACTTCGACCTGGGGCTCGCGGTTCATGCGGGGGAGACCGGAACCCCGGAGAACGTGAGGGCCGCGCTCGACGACCTCGGGGCGGACCGGATCGGGCACGGGGTCGCGGCGTGGCAGGACAGATCTCTGGTCGAGCGACTGGCACGCGAGCGGGTTCCCGTCGAGGTGTGTCCGTCGTCCAACGTTGCGCTCCGTATCTTCGCGTCGCTCGCCGAGCATCCCTTCCCCGACATGTGGCGCGCCGGGATCAACGTCACGATCAACAGTGACGATCCGCCGTTCTTCTCTACGAGCCTCACGAGGGAACTCGAGTTCGCGCAGGAGGTGGCCGCGCTCGATGCGCGCGAGATCGCCGAGCTTCAGAGGCGGGCAGTCGCGGCATCCTTCGCGCCCGAGGCCACGAGGACCAGGCTGAGCTCCGCCATCGATTCGTGGGAGGCCGGGCTTCCACCCGACGGGTAGAGCGGACGTGGGTGACGATATCCTCGGGCGATGCCCCAGGACTTTCGGCTACTCGACGACGACGAGCGCGACCTCCTGAGGATGGTGCGGGAGTTCTGCGAGGAGGTCGTGGCTCCGGCGGCGCCCGAGTACGAGGAGCGCTCCGAGGATCCCGCTCCCTTGTACAAGCAACTGGCGGAACTCGGACTGACGGGCATCTCCTATCCGGAGGAATACGGAGGCGGCGGCCAGCCCTACTCGACATATCTCACCGTCGTCGAGGAGATCGCGCGGGCGTACCTCGGTTTCGCGATAGGGCTCTCCGTCCACACCCTGTGCGCTTTCGCGGTCAACAGCTTCGGCAGCGACGAATTGAAGAAGGACGTGCTGGCCCGGCTGTGCTCGGGGGAATGGTTCGGCGCCTACTCGCTGTCCGAGCCGCATTCGGGTTCCGACGCCGCGGCGCTGTCGACCCGAGCCCGGCCGGAAGGTGACGGCTATCGGCTGACGGGGTCCAAGGTGTTCTGCACTCGCGGGAACGAGGCCGATGCGGTCCTCCTCATGGCGCGCACGGGCGACGAGGGAGCGCGGGGGATCAGCGCCTTCATCATCGAGAAGGGGACCGAGGGGTTCGGCGGCTCGAAGAAAGAGGACAAGATGGGCTGGCGCTCGTCGCCCACCTGGATGCTGCAACTGGAGGACGCCTTCGTTCCCGCCTCGCGCCGCGTCGGCGACGAGGGACAAGGGTTCCGCATCGCTCTCGCCTCGCTCGACTCCGGCCGCCTCGGCATCGCCGCTTGCTCGATCGGTCTGGCGCAGCGCGCTCTCGACGAAGCCCTCAGCTTCACCTCGGAGCGGGAGCAGTTCGGGAAGCCCGTGAATCAGAATCAGGGCCTTCAGTTCATGCTCGCTGACCTGGCGACGCAGATCCAGGCGGGGCGGGCTCTGTACCGTCACGCCGCCCGGCTGCGCGATGCGGGAGAGGATTATTCGCTCGAGGCCGCGGAGGCGAAGCTTTTCTGCTCGGACGTCGCGATGAGGGTCACCACCGACGCGGTTCAGCTCCACGGAGGCTACGGGTACATCAGCGAGTATCCGGTCGAGCGGCTCATGCGCGAGGCGAAGGGCCTGCAGATAGTCGAGGGGACGAACCAGATCCAGCGCCTGGTGATAGGCCGCCACCTCACCCACCCCGTTTCTTAGACAGAATCGTTGCTCCATCGCCAACCATTTCGTATAGGAAACGAGTGTTCCGCCGACGTGCCTCTGATTCGGACCGGCCGTTTCGGTCACAGTCGTTTCTCGCAGGAAAAAGTTGCTCCCCCAGCAACAGATCTGTCTAAGAAATTGGGGGTTAGGAAATCGAGTCGACGTCTACGACGCCTGGGATCTCCGCGATCGCTCGGGCCAGGTCCACGGGTTTCGTGTCCTCTTCGAGCCGGACGTTCGCGGAGAGGTGGCGGTTCTGAGCGTCTTCGGCCCGCACCTTGAACGAGACGAGCCGCGCGCCGTGCTCCTGGACGGTTCGCTCCAGGTCGGCGATGTCGAACTCATCGGTAGTCGTCAGCGCGACGTAGGCGTGGCTGCCGCCGAGATACCGGATGAATCGCCGGTCTACGATCTTCAACCCGTACAGCGCGAGCACGGCGAAGACCGTCGAGCCCAGCGCCGCCGGCCAGTACCCGTAGGCCGTGGCCATCCCGACCGCCGCGGCTACCCACATCCCGGCCGCGGTGGTTAGGCCTCTGATCGTTATCCCGCTCTGGATGATGGCTCCGGCCCCCAGGAAGCCGATCCCGGTCACGACCTGTGCCGCGACGCGGGTCGGATCGAAGCGGATGTTGTTGCTCGATTCGAAGTCGGCGAGCCCGTACGCCCCGACCACCGTGAACAGCGCGGACCCCAGCGAGACCAAGAGGTGGGTGCGTATTCCGGCGGCCTGTCCCGACATCTCCCGCTCGAATCCGATCAAACCGCCCAAGAGCCCGGCGACGGCCAGCCGCAGGAAGAGGTCCCAGATCGTGATCTCGGTCATCAAGCGCCTCCCGATCCTCGGCCGTAAGGATAGGCCGGTCTTTACAATCGCCCCGTGAGCGACCACATCCGAACCTCTCGGCACGTCCTCTCGACATCATGCCGTTAACCCCCGATCAGAGGCTCAGGGTGTTCGTCAGCTCGACCCTCGGGGAGCTGGCGGACGAGCGCGTGGCCGCCCGCGAGGCGATCTCGAGGCTCAGGCTGACCCCCGTCATGTTCGAGATGGGAGCCCGGCCCCATCCGCCGAAGGATCTGTACCGCTCCTATCTGGTGCAGAGCCACATCTTCCTCGGCATCTATTGGGAGCGGTACGGATGGGTCGCTCCCGGAGAGACGATCTCGGGACTGGAAGACGAATATCGCCTGTCCGGAGAAATGCCGAAGCTCATCTACATCAAGCGTTCCGACGATCCCGAACCCAGATTGACCGAGCTTCTCGAACGGATAACGAACGATGACAAGGTCTCCTACAAGAGATTCGAGACCGTCGACCAACTTCGCGGCCTGATCGAGAACGATCTCGCACTCATGCTCACCGAACGTTTCGAGATGACGCGCGCGGGCGACGGAGCTGACGCCGCGACGAAGGTCAAGGAGCCGCGAGGGATACCGCTCCAACCGACCCCGTTCGTCGGCCGCGAGCGAGAGCTGGACGACGTGGCCGCCCTCCTGGCCCGATCGGACGTCCGCCTCGTGACCCTGTCGGGGCCCGGTGGGATCGGCAAGTCGAGGCTCGCGTTCCAGGTCGCGCGACGTCTGTCTGACAGGTTCCCCGACGGGATCGCCTTCGTGTCGCTGTCGCCGGTCACGGCGACCGACGACGTTCCCTCCGCGATCGCAGAATCGCTCGGGGTATTCGAGAGCGCCGAACGATCGGTCATTGGGAACATCCAGGAGTTCCTGCGACCCAAGACGACCCTTCTCCTGTTCGACAACTTCGAACACGTGGTGGGGGCCGGACCCGTTCTTTCGGATCTGCTCGCCTCCTGTCCCAACGTCAAGGCGATGGTGACGAGCCGCGCCGCGCTGCGTCTGCGGGGCGAGCACGAGCGCGAGGTGCCTCCCCTTGCCTTTCCGCCCGATCCCGCCCTCGCGTCGCCGGAGTCGGCCCTCGAATGGGATGCCTTGAAACTCTTCGTGGATCGAGCGCAGTCGGCCAACCCTGGCTTCGAGCTCTCCCGCGAAAACCTCGCCGCGGTCACGGCGATCTGCAGTGCTCTCGACGGCCTACCGCTGGCGATCGAGCTGGCCGCCGCGCGGATGAAGCTGCTGACGCCCGAGGCGATGCTCCCGCGCCTGTTCCATCGGTTGCAGATCCTCACGGGGGGGCCGCGCGACATGCCGGAGCGACAGCAGACCCTTCGGGCGACGCTCGACTGGGACTACGAACTGCTCGACGAAACGGAGCAGCGGGTCTTCCGCCGGCTCGCGGTGTTCGCCGGCGGGTTCAGGCTCGTCGAGGCCGAACGCGTCTGCGTCTTCGAGGACGAGCCGATGATCGACGTCCTCGAAGTCATCGAGTCGCTCATGAGCAAGAGTCTCGTGCGACAGACCTTCAGCGGGAGCGGAGAGCCGCGCTTCGGTCTATTGCGCACCTTGCGCGAGTACGCATTCGACCGGCTGGAGGGCGTGGGGGAGGACGATCGAGCACGCGACCGGCATGCATCGCTGTATTGCGAGGTCGCCGCGGAGGCCGGCCCCCGGCTGCGGGCCAAGGACCAGGTCCATTGGCTCGAGCTTCTCGAGGTCGAGCACGACAACCTAAGGGCCGCGCTCCGATGGTTCGCGCGCAGCGGGCAGAACGAGCGGGAGTTGAAACTCGCCGGCGCGCTCGCGCGTTTCTGGGAGACGAGGGGCCACCTCAGCGAGGGGCAACGATGGCTGGAGGGCGCTCTCTCCAGGGGAACGACGGCATCCCCGGTGCTGCGCGCGGACTGCCTCGACGGGGCCGGCATCCTTGCCCGCTCCCAAGGTGAGCTCAAGCGAGCGACCATCCTTCTCGAGGAGTGCGTGACTCTGCGTCGCGAGATGGACGACGCGCGCGCCCTCGCGATCTCTCTGAGGAACCTGGGGAACGTCCTTTTCGACCGGGGCGATTACGAATCTCCGGAGCGGCTGTTCGGGGAAAGCGTCGAACTGATGAAGGAGGCCGGCGATGAGGCCGGTGCGGCCGACGCCTACAACAACCTCGGCGTCCTGGCGACGTACAGCGACGATTGGAGCGCCGCGGGGGACCTCTACGAGAAGGCGCTCGACATCTTCCGTGCCCGCGACGACACGCAAGGGATAGCCCGCGCCTTGATGAACCTCGGCGAGGTCCGACTGGTGCAGGGGAACTACGCCGAGGCGGGCCGGTTGACGCGCGAGAGCCTCACTCTCTTCCAAGAGATCGGTTCGCAGTGGGACACCTGTTATCTCTTCGAGAACCTCGCCGCGGTGCTGCACCGGCAGGGCCGTCCGGAGGATTCCGCCAAGCTCCTCGGAGCAGCGGAGGCCTTGCGCGAACTGTTGGGGGCGCCCCTGCCGCCGGCCGAGACGGGCATCTATAAGGAACGGGTCGCGGCCGTGCGCAAGGACCTCGACCGGGCCGCCTTCGAAGACGCCTGGGCCAACGGCCGCCGCCTGGATCTTCCGGCTGCGATCCGGTTCGCCCTCAGCTGAACCCAGCGGGGGGCGGGCTCCGGTCGGTGGGAACGGTTCCGTCACCGTAGGCGTCTTCGGGGTATGAACCTGTCGATGCGTAACGTCATCCGGCTCGCGTTGCTGGTGAGCCTCCTCCTCGCTCCCATGGGAGCGGCGGTTGCAAGCTCCCATCCGATCGTCTTCGCCTACTCCTCCGAGCGAGGGAAGCCCCGTGGCGTCTTCGCGATAAGGCCGGATGGGATCGTTCGCATCCGTCTCGCTCGCGGTGCCGTTGATGGGATCAAGTGGTCGCCCGATCGAAGCAGGGTCGCCTTCTCTCGTCAGCGCTGTCCCACGCGCCGGGATTGCGACGCCTACATATACATCGTGGATCCGGACGGCTCCGGACTCTCTCCGTGGCGGGGAACGCCGACGCGATCGACTCGTTCGATTGGTCGCCCGATTCGAAGCACATCGTCTATTTCGCGTTCGAACGAGATGACCAGGACTACGACCTCCGCCTTGCCACCCGAGGGGAACGCAGGACGGTCCCATTGGAGGAATGCGATATGGATCACTGCGACACCGATCTCGACGTGTGGATCGCGGACGTCGCTGAGGGGACCGCCCGTAACGTCACAAACCAGAGGGGGAGCAACGATACGTCGCCCCAGTGGTCGCCGAACGGCCGGCGTCTGGTGTTGTTGCGGTGGGCCGGCTCATCGTCGCGAACCGATCTCTATTCCATGCGACGGAACGGATGGGACATGAAGCGTCTTAGGACGTCACCCGGGCCGGAGTCCCTCATCGACTGGTGATGGTCGAGGGACTCGTCGCCCGAACCACCCAGATGGACTATTCCATCCCGTAAACGCCCCAAAGTAGCTTTACGTCGATCGACCTTCCCCTTCTGAAAGGCTGGGCGTGATGACCAGGCGGCTCCTAACCCTCATCGCCGGACTTGCTCTGGTTGGCTCGCTACTGGCCTTGCCCTCGTCGGCGCACCAGAGCCTCCGGAAGGGCCGCTACGAATGCTGGCTCAGCGCGATCGGCCAATACTCCAACTACGACCTCAAGATCAAGTCGGGAGGTCGGTACGCCTTCGTTCTGGACGACGACACGGTAGGTAAGGCCGGCAAGGTGAAGCACGACGGCGAGAAGATCCGTTTCACGAGCGGGTACCTCAAGAAGAAGGGGTATCAAGCAGAGCACGCCGTGCTCGACGACGCTTACGACACGCACATGATCTACATCTACAAGAACGGCGATCTCAAGTACGACTGCAACAACAACTGATCGCCGCCGCTCCGGAAGCGGACGTCGCCTCGACCGCTAACCGGCCGGCCCACAGATATCCCCCATCCGCCGTAGAGGGATGGGCGGAGCCAACGTCGAATCCACGCATATCGGACCGAGCTGACTTGGGGACGGAACTATGCGCAGGTGGATGGGCGGGTTGGTGCTCCTCTCCGTGGCTCTCGCGCCATCGGGAGCGGCCGTAGAGGCGGACACCGGCTTCATGAGCAGCAACGTCACCTACGTCGGCACGGTTCCCTTCGAGGCCGCCGGCCTTCCGTCGGGCGCCCGGCTCGTCGGCAAGTACCTGTACGTCGCCGGCGCGAAGAGCCTGTCGATCTACGACGTGTCAGATCCCGTGGCACCGCAACTGGAGAGCATCACGCCGATAGATTTCTCGTTCCCCAACGAGGACGTCGACACGAACGGCAAGGTGCTCCTCATGACGAGCGAGACCGTCGGCAAGAAGCTCTATGTGTGGGATGTCGAGGACAAGGCGGCCCCTGCCAAGGTCGGGGAGATCGAGAACGTCCGCGATCACACCTTCAGTTGTGTGCTCCGGTGTCGCTACGGGTACGGGTCGCGAGGAACGATCGTCGATCTCAAGGACCCTGCGAACCCAGAGGTAGTTGGGTCGTGGGGAGCGACTCCACTGAACGACGGGTTCGACGTCACCGAGGTGGCCCCGGGCCTGATCCTTACCGCCAGTCGGACGATGCGACTGCTCGACGCCCGCAAGGATCCGCTCCATCCGAAAACCCTCGCGATGGGGGGCACGGTCGACAACCGCCTGATCCACTCGAACCGATGGCCGCGTCTCGGCCGCGATCGCTTCTTCCTCGTACAGGGCGAGACGCCGCTCAGTCAGACATGCGACGAGGACTCCGGAGCGTTCATGACCTGGGACGCCTCCAAGTGGAAGAGGACACACTCGTTCACCCTGATCGACGAGTTCCGCGTCGAGAACGGCACGTACGTCGACGGTAACCCGCCTGCGGGAGTCCTCGGATGCACCAACATGTGGTTCCAGGAACATCCCCGGTTCCGGAACGGCGGCCTCGTGGCATCAGCCTTCTTCGAGCACGGCACCCGCTTCCTGGAGGTGGACGAACGGGGCGAGATAGAGCAGGTCGGATATTTCACGCCGATCGGGGGAGCAACGATCGCGTCCTATTGGATCACCCCGGAGATCGTCTACGCCATCGATGAGCAGCGGGGGATCGACATCCTCCGCTTCGAGGGCTGACCCCTCTCGGCCAGTTTCGCCGCCCGCCTGTCGTTAGCCGCCGGTTCCTGAAAAACTGTCGCCACCACCACCGCGAACGGCTAGCTGAGGAGGCATCGTCGATGGCACGTGTCCTGCAGAACTTCATCGATGGGGGATACAGGGATCCCGTGGAGGGTCGCTCCGCCTCGCTGATCGACCCCGTTTCGGGACAGGAGTTCGCGACGGCCCCCGTCTCGACGGCCCCGGACGTGGACGCCGCCTGTGATGCCGCGCTGCGCGCGTTCCCGCAGTGGCGGGATACGACTCCTTCCGAGAGGAGCCTCGCTCTCTTCCGCATCGCCGACGCGATCGAGGGGCGCGCCGAGGAGTTCGTGAAACTCGAGAGCGAGAACACCGGGAAGCCGGTGCAGTTGACGCTCGAGGAGGAGATCCCTCCGATGGTGGATCAGATCAGGTTCTTCGCAGGAGCCGCGCGGGTCCTCGAGGGCCGTTCGGCGGCCGAGTACATGGCCGGCCACACATCATGGATCCGCCGAGAGCCGGTCGGGGTGTGCGCTCAGGTGACGCCGTGGAACTACCCGATGATGATGGCGGTGTGGAAGTGGGCGCCGGCGATCGCCGCGGGTAACACGGTCGTCCTCAAACCGTCCGACACGACTCCGGTGACGACGCTGGCCATGGCCGAACTGATGGCCGAGTTCCTTCCTCCCGGAGTCTTCAACGTGATCTGTGGCGACCGCACCACGGGAGCCGCCCTCGTATCGCACCCGATCCCGTCGATGGCATCGATCACGGGGAGCGTGCGCGCCGGCATGGAGGTGGCGACCGAGGCCGGGAAGGATCTGAAGCGCGTGCACCTCGAATTGGGGGGCAAGGCGCCGGTGATCGTGTTCGACGATGCCGATCTTGCCGCCGCCGCCGAGGCGATCGCGATCGCCGGCTACTTCAACGCGGGCCAGGACTGCACCGCCGCGAGTCGCGTTCTCGCGTCTCCGGGGGCCTTCAACGACTTCATGGCCGAGTTGGAGAGGCAGGCGAAGGAGACGAAGACGGGGGTTCCCGACGACCCCGACGTTCTCTACGGCCCCCTCAACAACTCCAACCAGATGGAGCGGGTCGAGGGCTTCCTCGAGCGCGCCAAAGGCGCCGAGGTCGTGGCGGGCGGGAACCGGCTGGATCGCGCGGGGTTCTTCTTCGAACCCACCGTGGTCACGGGCCTCGGACAGCATGACGAGATGATCCAGCAAGAGGTCTTCGGGCCCGTGATCACGGTGCAGCAGTTCGACGACGAGGCGAAGGCATTGGAGTGGGCCAACGACGTCGAGTATGGGCTCGCCTCGAGCGTCTGGACCGCCGACCACGGTCGCGCGCTGCGCATGTCGAAGGGGCTCGACTTCGGATGCGTGTGGATCAACTGCCACATACCCCTGGTTGCCGAGATGCCTCACGGAGGGTTCAAGCACTCGGGGCACGGCAAGGACTTATCGATGTACGGGTTCGAGGAGTACACGCGCATCAAGCACGTGA
>JBOGXG010000063.1:0-6376 GCA_050694195.1 Actinomycetota bacterium
AACTCGATCTTGAACTTCGCGCCGGCCGTCGGGAGGATCTGTCGAAGCGGCATCAGGTTGTTCTGGATCACCGCCGCGTCGGCGGGGGTGGTCCCGACCGACAATCCGAAGAATGCCCGGCCGTCGAGAGCGGTCGAGGCGACGGTTCCCTTCAACGTCGGTACCCCCGTAATCGTCGTCGGGAAGTCGGCGATAGGAAGGTGGATCGGAGCGCCCGCGGCCTGCGTGGTCGCGACGCTTCCGGCGCCGAGGGGGTCGACGGGTACCACCTTTCCGCGGATCGCGTCCATCGACAGGCACTTCTCTGCATCGAGCGTCGTGAGGTTGTAACGGCCCGGGAGAAGCCCAGCCGTGCTCTTTTCGGTGAAAACTCGGCGGAAGAACTCGATCGTCAGGCTGTTGAAGTCGCCCTTTGGTGAGCACGCGTCGACGCCACCGCCGACCTCTGCCGCAACCGGCGACCCATGGGGGAGCACGTTGGGCAACGCGTGCCCGCCGTTGTAGGCGACGAGGTAGCTCTGCGAGCGAGCTTTCGGCGTGACCGCATCATCGATGAGCTTCAGTCCCTGATTCAGATTGAAGAGGTTGTCCGAGGTTCCCTGACGCAACAGGACCGGTACGTCGATGCGGATGCCCTTCTCCGCGAACGCCACGGGGCTGTGCTTGTGGAACCTCTTGTCAAGGTTCGGAGCACCGTCAACGGGTTCGCCGTAAAGCGTGCCGTCCGGCCACTGCCCTGTCGTGGTGCCCCAAGCGAACGCCTCGTGGATGAAGTTCGGGACCATGCTCGCGCCCGCGCCGTAAAGGACGACGTTCCAGGCGCTGCGAACGACCTTCTGCGGGGCGAGGCTCTCGGGGAGGTCGTACCACGTGATCTGCGGAGCGAGCGCGTCGAAGCGCGTGTGTCCGGCCTCGGCGATCTCATCGAGAGCGGTCATCGTCTGGTAGCCGCCCCCGTAGCTGGCACCGATCGCACCGAGTACCGGATCGTCCCCGATCGGCTTTCCGTTCTTCGCGGTGTTGTGCTGCACCCAGTTCAACTCGGCGACCCGATCGATCACGTTCTGGATGTCTTCCGCCTCGAGCGACGGATCCTGCACGTTCGCCTGTCCGCCGCTTTCACCGTGGCCGCGCTGATCGATGGACACGACCCCGAAGCCGGCATCGAGGTACTGCTCTACCATCGGGGTGATCTCCGCTTCTCGGCTTCCGCCCCACCCGTGCGAGTGGAGGACGACCGGCACGTCGGAGGCAGCGCTCGCGCCGGCCGGTTTGAAGATGGTGATGGCGATATCGATGCCGCCCTGGCCCGGCACCGTTTCGTGCTCAAACGTGTGTCCAGCCGCGACCGCCCTGGTTGCGGGCAGCATCATGGCGACGGTGGCCACGACGATTAGGGCCACGAACGAGCGAGTCAGAGACATGGGGGGCCTCCTCAGCCGAGATGTCCGCTGTATCCCTTTCTTGATTCGCCGGGGAACCGGCGTGTTCCTCCAGAGGGAGGCCCGTACGATGCCGTTATGAGCACGGAGGCGCGTGACCAGGAGTCGGCCAAGGCCGTTTTCCGGGAGGTTGTCTCGCTTCTGGAGGGCCACGACCTTCCCTACGCGGTCGGCGGAAGTCTCGCGACGCATCACTGGACGGATTCGTCGGCGTCGATCGGTGACGTCGACATCCTGATCCGTGAGAGCGACGGGCCGGACATCCTCCGGCTGCTCGGTCGGGAGGATTTCGAGACCCAGGAGATGGCCCATTCGTGGCTGCACAAGGCGTTCAAGAGCGCAGTGACCGTCGACCTGATGTTCCGGCTGAAGAACGACGCGACCCTCGACGGTGATCTTGTGAAGCACCGGAGCCGCGTTGAGATGCTCGGAACAGTCGCCTACGTCATGGCCGTCGAGGATCAGATAGCCGCGCTGGCCGCGACCGTCGACCGCCAGACGGTCGGCGAGCATTGGTACAGCATCGTCGATCTCATGGCGAGCAACGACCTCGATTGGGACTACCTCGCGAAGCGACTGCAAGGCGACCCACTTCGAGCGATCAGCGTGCTCTACTTCGCTCTAGGCGAGGAGGTCCCAGTCGAGAAGCGCGTGTTAGAGAAGTTGACGTCCCTCTTGTGACGCGACTCACGCGTCGGAACCTTCCCCTCAGATGTGAGCTGATACTTCGAGCATCGCCGGCGCCGGCCTCGGTTGGTAGGGCGTCCAGTCGGGCCGGAACCAATAGATCGTCCCGTCGTCACCCAGCTTCACGTGCCAGCCGTGCTCGTGGACCAGCTTGTGATGGGCGGGACAGACCATCACGAGGTTGCCCATCTCGGTCGGCCCCAGCGGCCACGGGACGATGTGGTGGGGCTGGAGGAACGCCTTTCCCCCGCACCCCGGATAGGTGCAGCGGTGCCGGTCGCGGTGGGCGACCTGACGGCGCAGCCAGCGGGGGATGGCCCGTGAGGTGAACCCGATCCCGGTGACCCCTGCCTTCCCATGCAGCACCGGCTGGATCCGGGCATCGCACAGCAGCCGCTCGAGGAGCGGCGGCGGGATCGGGCGGCCTCCCTCCAGCACCGCGTTCCCGTCGCCCGCCGCGACGTCGTCGAGGGTGACGTGGAACATCACGGTGGCGCGGTCGGGGTCGGCGTCGGCGGCGATCGCCTGCGATGCCAGCTGCGCCAGCGCATCGGCGCGGCGCGCCTCGACCGTGCGGGCGGGATCGTCGGCGGGGGACTCGATCATCTTCTCGGCAAGGCGGTCGAGGGCGGCGGTGACCTTGGTTCCTTCGAGCGCGGGGAGCGTCCCTTCGAGATGTAAGCGGGTGCGGTCCTCGTCCCACCACCAGGCGAGCGACCGCTCCTTCTCCGCGGCGACGACGTCGTCCTCCCGGATCCGAAGCACCTGGTCGGCCTTGTCCCGCACCGCCTTGGTCGACCTATGCAGCGCCCACGCCAGCAGCTCGCGCTCGTCGTCGGGGGTGGCGAACCGGGTCAGCTCCACCACCTTGTCGGTCGAGATGGCGCCGTCGAGGTAGGCCCGCTCGATCACCGGGAGGTGTTCCAGGGCGTGGGCGCAGGCGAGGTAGCGGCGCGCCTTCCAGTGGGACACGTCGCACTTAAGGGACACCCAGGCGACGATGTCGCGGGTGTCGTCCTCCAAGTAGGCGCGCCGCTCGGTGCAGGCGACGATCGCCCGGAACAGCTCGCGCGTCTCGGCATTCTTGGCCGCCATCGCCCGGTGGAGGGAAGAGATCGCCTCCGCGGTGGTGATCGTGTCGTCCGGGTGCTGCAAGTGCCCTTTCTACCTCCAGCTCCCCGGCTCGTCGTCCACTTTGCCCCGCTAGGTACTATATGCGAACGTATGTTCGATTGTCAAGCTTGTCACCGAGGTTGGGGTGGATCAGGCGGAGGGGGCGCGGCGGAGGCCGACGACGATCCTGTGATGGGGGCCGATCTCCAGATGATCGACCGAGGTATCGCCGGCCGGGCTGTCGCCCATATGCACGGTGGTCGCCAGGACCTCTTCGGCGATCGTGCCCTGATGCGCGCGGAGAGCGCGGCCGTGCTCTTCCGTCTCCCAATCGAGCCAGAGCTCGATCCTGTCTTCGACGGCCAGGCCGCTCGACTTCCGTAGATCCTGGATCGCTCTCACGACCTCGCGGGCGACCCCTTCATCGAGTAGCTCGGGAGTGATCTCGAGATCCAACGCAACACCGTAGGGACCTTCCCGGGCAAGTGAGAACCCGGCCCGTCCCTCGATCCTGATGTCGAGGTCCTCGGCGGTGAGGGATGCCGTCTCGTCGCCCACCGTGATATCGACGGTGCCGTTCGCCTCGACCGCCGTCACCAGCCCGGCGGCGTCCGCCTTGGCTATGGCTGCGGCGACCTCCTTCATCCCCGGCCCGAACCGCGGGCCGAGCGATCGGAAGTTCGGCTTCACCGTGTAGCTGACCAACTCTTCGAGCGCCCCGATCGCCTCGACCGACTTCACGTTCAACTCCTCGGCGACGAGTCTCTCCAGCCCCTCGAGGTTCGCCGACTCCGCCGCGGGGATGACGACAAGAGCCCGTCGGAGCGGCTGCCGGACGCGCGTCTTCGCATCGGTCCGAGCGGCTCGGCCGAGACCCACCAGTCTTCGAACGAGCTGCATCCGCGCCCGCAAAGCATCGTCGCGGTGAGCGTCATCCGGAGTGGGCCAGTCGGCGAGGTGAACGGAGTCGGCGGCGGCCGCATCGGGACCGGTGAGGTTCCTGAATATCTCGTCGGCCACGAAGGGGGTGAAGGGAGCGGAGAGTTTCGCAACCGTTACGAGACATTCCCACAACGTGAGGAAGGCGATCTTCGTGTCCTCGTCCTCTGAAGATCTCCAGAACCTACGGCGCGAGCGACGGACGTACCAGTTGGAGAGATCGTCCACGAATCGCTCGAGCCTCTTGCCGGCGGTGGTCGAGTCGAAGGCGTCCAACGAATGCGTCGCGATCCGCACCGTGTCGTCCAACTCGGCGATGATCCAGCGGTCGATCTCGGGCCTCTCGCTCACGGGGATGCTCATGCCCGCGGGGTCGAAATCCTCCAGGGAGGCGTAGGTCACCCAGAAGGCGTAGGTATTCCAGAGCGTGAGGATGTACCTCCGGAGGTGCTCCTCGACGATCTCCGGAGACAGGCGACGCGACGACCAGGGGCTTCCACCCGTGAGGAGATACCAGCGGAGCGCGTCGGCCCCCTGCACGTTCAAAAGATGCCACGGGTCGATGACGTTACCGAGCGACTTCGACATCTTGCGGCCTTCAACGTCGACGATGTGTCCGAGACAGACGACGTTCTTGTACGAGCTGCGTTCCTCGATAAGGGTCGCCACCGCCAGGAGCGAGTAGAACCACCCGCGCGTCTGGTCGATCGCCTCGGATATGAAGTCGGCAGGGAAACGTTTCTCGAAGATGTCCTTGTTCTCGAAGGGGTAGTGCCACTGCGCGAAGGGCATCGACCCGGAGTCGAACCAAGCGTCGATCACGTACGTGACACGCGTCGCGGTCGCGTTGCAGTCCGGGCAGTCGAAGGTGATCTCGTCCACGTACGGTCGGTGCGGATCGATGTCACCGAGCTCGCGGCCGGCGAGCGCGGAGAGTTCCTCGAAGGATCCGATGAAGGTGTCGTGCCCGGAGGTGCATCGCCAGATAGGCAGAGGAGTTCCCCAGTAGCGATCGCGCGACAACGACCAATCGACGTTGTTCTCGAGCCAGTCCCCGAAGCGGCCGTACTTGATCGTCGGAGGCTGCCAGTTGACTCCTTCGTTCGACGCCATCAGCTTGTCGCGCACGCGCGAGGTCCTGATGTACCAGTCCTTGCGCGGGTAGTAGAGGAGCGGTGTGTGACAACGCCAGCAGTGCGGATACGCGTGCAGGTACTCCTCCGACTTGAAGAGGAGCCCGCGCTGGTCGAGATCTTCGATGATCTTTGGATCGGCGTCCTTCACCCACAGCCCCGCGAATGCGCCTCCCTCCGGAGCGACTCGACCGGAGGGATCGATCATCTGCGTAACCGGCAGTTCGTCGCGGCGCAGCATGCCGATGTCGTCCTCGCCGTAGGGAGCGAGGTGGACGAGCCCCGTCCCGTCTCCGGTCGTGACGAATCCGCCGGGACGGATGCGATGGGCGCGCTCGAGGTTCGGGACGAATCCGTAAGGCGGCGTGTACCTACGGTCGATCAGATCGCGCCCGGCCACCTCGGACCCCATCCGCACGTCGTCCCCGAACAGCGCGCCGGCTCGTTCCCTAGCGACGATCAGTTGGCGGCCGTCCCCGATGGGGTCCGGAACCTTGACGTAAGGGATGTCCTCTCCGACCGCGACGAGGGTGTTCGCCAGCAGGGTCCACGGCGTGGTCGTCCAGACGAGAAGGGCGGTCTCCGGTTCGTCCGCCAGTGGGAAGCGGACGTACACCGAGGGGTCGGTGACGTCCCGATAGGCACCCGTTTGGTGTTGCTCGTGCGACGACAGTGAGGTCTCGCACCGCGGGCAGTAGGGGACGACCTTGAAATCCTCCTCCAACAGCCCGCGCTCCCAGATCTGTTTGAGGATCCACCACACCGACTCGACGTACTCGGGAGACATCGTCCAGTAGGCGCTATCGAGGTCGAGCCAGAACCCGATGCGATCGGTGAGCTTCTCCCAGTCGTCCACGTAGCGCTTGACCGACTCCCGGCAGAGGCGGACGAACTCCTCGATCCCGTACTTCTCCTCGATCTCCCGCTTCTGGGTGATCCCCAGCTCCTTCTCGACCTCGATCTCGACCGGGAGCCCGTGGGTGTCCCAACCCGCGATCCGGGTGACCGACTGGCCCTGCATCGCATGGAACCGGTTGATCAGGTCCTTGATGGTGCGGGCGA
>JBOGXG010000064.1:0-17301 GCA_050694195.1 Actinomycetota bacterium
CCCACGAGTTGTTGACGACCTTGATCGCGGGACTGACTAGGTCGTGGTTCTCGAGCACCCACTCGAGCCCGTCGAGTCCGTTCTCCACCGAGATCGTCGTGCCGGCGCTGATGCCGTAAAGGGTGGATTCGGGGGCCGCGCCGTGGAAGCGACCGTTCGATGCCGTTCCGTCTCCCGCGACGATCCCCGCCACGTGCGTCCCGTGGCCACCGGCCGAGATCGTGTCCGAGTCTCGAACCGGTACGTACGTCTTAGGCCCGAGGCAGGTCGTGAAGCCGGTCGCACCGGTAGCCACGAACTGCGGAGTCGTGCACACGGTCTTCACGTTCTGACCCATGTGATCGGTGAGATCCGGATGCGTTCCGTCGATCCCGGAGTCCACCACCGCGACTCCAACCCCCGTCCCATCGATCGTGCTCCCGTCGGGAAGGGTGACGGCACCATTCAGAACGTTCTGTCCCCGCGTCGCCTGATGCGAGGTCTCGGTGAAGTAGCGGAGCCGCCGGTTCGCTTCGAGATACTCGAACGCGTCGTCACGGGCGAGCGCATGGAAAACATCGGCGGGGCCGTAGGCGACGAAGACGTCGATCGACTCGTAGCGGGAGCCGATCGCGAGCCCGGCCCCCTTCGCCCGCGCCACCGCATCTCCCCAGCGGCCCGGCCGGGCGTGCATGAGCACGCTGATGTCGCCGGTCGCCCTGACGACAGAGCGGTCCATCCCGGCCTCCCGGGCACCTTCGCTCCGCACGGAACGAGCCGCGCCCTCGGCCGCGCTTGACGTGGCCGGGGCCAGGGTGGCTCCCAGCAGGAGTGCGAGAGCCGGAAGGATCGTCCTACGCATGTATCTCCTCGGGATCAGAGGTGACCGCTCGGGTCACGGGTCGGTATCTGGAAGGTTTGACGGGAGGGCCCCACTACCTGCCCTTAACGTCCGTTTCGTGCCGTCGGTTCGTTTTCTCTTCCTCGAAAGTCCCGCATGGGCGCCGAGATCTGGACCAAAAAACGGCCGTCTCAGCCTGCCCGGAGCCGGCGCTCCAGCTTGCCCCGGATCCGTTGGGCCGCGTTGTCCACCGACTTCACGCCACAGTCGAGTTCGCCGGCGATCTCGGCGTAGCTCCGGCCCTGGACGAGCAGGTCGAGCACCGAGCGCTCGAGCGGGGACAGTAACTCGTCCAATTCGGCCGACAGCAGCAGGGCCTCTTCGGCATCGATAACCGCGTGCGCCGGATCGTGGGCGTGACCCACCACCGAGAGCCGCTCGAGGAGGTCCGCCTCCTCACCCGTCGCATCGCCGGTGAAGAAAGAGGTCGAGGTATTGAGCAGCGAGTGCTTCAGCCTCGTTGCGCTCTTGATCGCCGAGTAGACCTGGTTGCGGATGCACAGCAGTGCGAAGGATCGGAACGAGGTCTCGTGTTGCTCGCGGAAATCCCTCACCGCCTTGAAGAGCCCGATCATCGACTCCTGCACGACATCCTCGTGATCGCCGCCGATGAGGAAGTAGTTGCGGGCATTCGCACGGATCAGCTTCCGGTAACGCCGGAACACCGTCTCGAGCGACTGGTCGTCTCCGGCCTGGGCGGCCAGCACCAGATGCTCGTCCGGGGTGTCTACGTGGTGCCGCGGCTGCTCGAGCTCTCTCTCTTCGATCAAACGGATGTCTCCTTCCTGAGGGGCGGGGTTCGTTTCGGCCGGGACTCCATCGTCGGAAGGAGACCCCGCACTATCGCGAGTCGTAACTGGAGCTCGAGGATGAGCCGGCCGTCGGATTCCTGAACGTTGAGGCCGGTGAGCTTGCGGATCGAATCGAGCCTGTAGCGGAGCGTGTTGCGATGTACGAAGAGTCGATCGGCGGCGTCTTTTATGCGGCGAGACTCGAGGCAAGTCCGCAGTGTCTCGACGAGCTTCGTGTCGTTGCCGCGGTCGTGTTCGAGAAGCGTGAGTATCGCCGCGAGCGAGCGGTCGCCGTTCCCGTGATCGAGAGGCTCCAACCACGCGTAGGCCCCCAGTTCGGCGAACGGCATGACCTCGTTCGACCCGCCCAAGCGGTGCCCGACGAGCGCCGCCCAGCGCGCCTCGCGGAAGGAGAGGATGATCCCATCGAGGCCCTCGTGATGGTCGCCGATCCCGATGCTGTTGCCCTCGAACGTCGGCACCTCGCGGGCCCGCAACAGGAGCCGGCCGCCGAGTGCGTCGGGAGGCGCGCTCGGCCGTCCCTCGATCGCGACTATGTGCTCGTCGATGACGACGACGGTGCCCAACGGGTCGTACTCGAGCAGCTCCGTCGCGATGACCTCTTCCAGCCGCCGCCGCACCTTGTTCGGAAGCGACCCGGCGGCGGTGACGACGAAGGCCCGGTAAGACCCGGATGGATCGAGACCCGCCTCCTTGGCTTTGCGCCTCGAGATCGTCCTCTGCGGCTCTCTGTCGAGGAGCTTCGTGACCAGTTCGCGCCTCTGCAGTTCGGCGTTCCCCGACTCGCGTAACCTGGAGTCGATGTGCAGTAGGGGCTGAAGGATGCTCGTCCATCCCGTCTCGCGGGGGACCAGCATCACGGGGAACTCTCCGGTCCCCCGGGGGAGGTCGGAAGGGATCTCGCGGAGGAAGCGCTCGTGGACCAGGAGACCAACGGCGCCGAGGTTCTCGAGGTTGTCGGCGAGCCGCTCCAGGGAGTCCACGTCGCGGCCGGCGACCGCTCCGAGCGCCACCACGAGATCGCCCGCGACGAGGCGCTTCAGATCGGAGCGCTCCTCCACGAAGACGACCCTCTTCAGGCCGTCGAGGAACGCCTCCAACGGGGTGCCCGAAGCCTTGAGGAACGGACGTTCCTCCACCACCCCGAGGTTCCAGATCGTCGAACCCACCCAGTGTTCCTTTGTCGAGGCCACGCCCGGTCGTTGTCGGAGAGTGACCTAGCCGCCGCGAGCTGCACCCGCCCGGTTCGACCCTTTTGCCTGGGTTCCTTCATGGATTCGGTGGAAAAATTCCTGGATCTGGCTCGCCCGAGGGCCTCAGGGCGGAGAAAATCCGGCACCCAGGCCCCCCAGAGGTTTTTGAACACGTCAGGCGACGCTCCCGCGTCGCCTTTTACGCGCGGTTTCTGCTTAGAGGGCTAGGAAGGATCAGCGCACGACCCTTATCCGATGGGCTCCTCCGGCCGCTCCCGCGTTGTCGGCGTCCCCGAGCCAGCGCACCCTGAGGATCTTCCGGCCGGCCCTGCCGAAGCAGGCTGGGAACGAGAAGCGGGACCTACCCGAGAGCGGCTCGGTCCCGACCCAGCGCCATCCCTTGCGGGCCTTCCTCTGGAGCCACACGGAGTCCCCGGCTTGCCGCGGTGCGACGCGTCCCTTGACGCTCGTGCACCCGCCGGCGTCGAACCGGCGGTCGGTCACCAGGGAATCGATCACGGCGCGGACCTTGACGTAGATCTCGTCGCTGGTGGCGCCCGCGCAGGCGCCCGACGGCAGGATCTCCGCGCGATAGACGGCGTTCCGGGCCGCTCTGAACGTGGCGCTCCACGACCCCGTCTCGTTCGAGCGGGTCCGGGAGACCTCCTCCATCGTGTCCCCGATCCGCCTCATGACCCTGACGTCCGCGGCCCCACAGATGTCCGGCGCCGCGACACTGCCGGCGAGACGCACCCGCTTGCCGAACTTGACGACGTCATCGTTCGCTTCGACGGTGACCGAGCGGTCGGCGACCGGTTGCTCGATCAAGCTCGGCGACGGCTCCGGCTCCGGTGACGGCGACGGCTCGGATGACGCTGACGGCTCCGGCTCCGGTGATGGCGACGGGCTCCCTGAACCCGACGGTGACGGCGACGGCGACGGGCTCCCTGAACCCGACGGTGACGGCGACGGCGACGGGTCCGGCGCGACGTGCTCGATCGAATTCTCGAGGATGAACAGCCCGGAGTAGGTAAGCGCGTAATCCTTCAACCCGTAACGGTGGTCGAACTCCTCCGTCGGGATCGCGAGGCCCCCTCCCATGATGCGGATGATGCCCTTGCCGAGTTCGCCCTCGCCGACCGTCGTCCCGGTGCCGACGCCGCCGTCCTCCTCGTCGCGCGCGTCGGTCGTCTCGCCGACCACATGGCCGCCGGCCGCTTCCCATGCCGCCGTGTCGACCATAGTCATAGGCGACGCCGTGTCCCCGATCGGGAAACCGATGAGGGTGAACTCGGCGAGTTGCCGGGCGTTGGCGCGCAAGCCCTCGACCATTGGGTGCTCGAAGTCACTGAAGTTGGCGTGCGGTTGATAGACCTTGATGTCCTTGACGGCGTCCTCGGGAACGTAGCCGATCGACCCGAGCACGTGAAGCGCACGGTCGGTGAGCACCAGGTTGCCTCCGCTCTCCACCCACGACCGGAGATTGGCGAAGTAGTCGGCTTCGTCGTAGGACGCGCCGCTCTCGTCTGTCGGCGCCGTGATGTCGGCGAGCACCAAAGTGTCGAGTTCCTTGAGCGTGTTCTCGTTGGCCGCGATGGCTGCGGGATTCACCTTGCGGAGGCCACCGACGACGTACTCCGATTCGTCCTCGAAGAAATCGAGGTTGCTCGCCGAGTACGACCTCTGTTCGACCGGAAGACCGTTGTCGCCGATCCCGTTCTGGTCCGGCCCCGGTAGCGTTCCGGACCCGTTCGCATCGGAGTCTGTGGAACGGTGCGGGTCGAACACGTAACCGACGTTTCCGCCGGGATCGATCTGGAAGTCGGCGAAGTCCTGGCGCTCGGTCATCGCGTAGGCCATCGCGGTCTTGATGATCGCGCGCGTGGCGTTGAAGTAGTTCTCCTGCAACAGGTAGGACCAAGGCTTTCCGTAGGCCCGGGTGTCGGCGTGGTTCAGCGCGATCTCGTAGTCCATACCGGTTACGCCGAGCTCGGTAGCGAGGTAATCGCCGATGAATCCGGTGTCGGTGTAACCGAGGGTGTCCCACACGGTGCCCCACCGGGCGGGCTTGGTCGGGACCGTGTTGGAGGCGGGGAAACCGGAGTCCTCGATCCCCTCGCCGGCGTCGCCGCCGGTCGCCTCCTCGATCTCGTTCGCGATCCCCATATAGAGCGTGTCGTCGATAACCGATTTCGTTCGCTCGGCGATCGCCATCAATCGCCGGTGTTTCACCGAATCGAACTGCCCGGCGGGATACATGATGTCGACCCACGCGCGTGACTGTCCTTCGCCGTGAACGTCGGCGCCGTAGGCCATCTGCCCACCGACCCCGGCCTCGGCGACGTCATGCATGAACTGGTGGCCGTAGAGCATCTCGGTCTCTTCCAGTGGGTTGCGATTCGGGTTGATGTTCCCGACCGTCGGCATCTGCCGGTTGAGATCCGTGCCGGTCCAGTTGCCGCGCGTGTACAGACTGGGGTTGGGTTCACCACCGGCGTCGAAGCGATCGCCGCGGACCCATCCGTCGACGTTGAAAGCGGTGAAATAGACGATCTCGTTGGCGAGGACCTCGGCGACCTCGTACTCGTGGAACTCGGGTTCCGCCCCGGTCGTCGACTCGTAGCCCGGCACACCGTCGGTGATCGTCCCTCCACCTTCGGCGGCCATCGCGAGATCCTCGACCGCGCGCAGGCCTCCCTCGCGGCCCCCGATCTCATCGCCGTGCACCGACAGCGAATAGAAGAGGTTCTCTTTGCCGGCGTCGGGCACCTCGTTGTCGGTGAGCTTGATCACCCAGATCTCGTAACCGTCGTCGGTGTCGCCGTCCTCGTTGGGGCGGATCTCGTCCGGCCCCATGCTCACCGCATCTTCCCCGTAGAGATCGCTGAGCTTGAAGACCTGGACCCAGCGCGGGTAGGTCTGCGCCAGGAACTCGATGCCGTGCTGGAACTCGCTGAACCCGGTCGCCGGATCGGGAAGGTACTGCACGTAATCGATCGCGTTGTCGGCGTTCGGGAAGATCCGGCCCCCACAGAGGTCGAGGGGAGGGCCTCCCATGTAGCCGTCGGTGCAGACCGGCGTCGCCGACGCGGGGGGAGCGATCAGGCCCAGGACCGAGCCGAACATGACTACGGCGACGGCGAGACGGAGCTTGCGGAAGGACATGGGACCTCCAGGTGAGAGCCAGGCAGTGCCTCCCATTACTCCGGACGACGCCGAGTTCCTTTGTGCGGATGCACAACGACCCCCGGGGCCGCCACCCCGCTGGGTGTGGGATGCCTTCCGCCACACGCCACGCGAACCGCGCTCGCGCGAAGAGGGGCCCCCGAAGGGGCCCCTCTCGTTGATGCAGCCCGCCCTTACACCTCGTTGAAAGTGATGATGATGGTGCCGGAGGTAGCCACGGCGTCGCTGCAGGTCGTCGACGGCAGCAGGTAGGGGAAGCCGTTGTACTGCGTTCCCGGCTCGATCGCGACGGGCTCCTCCGTCTTGCCGCAGACGTCGAAGCCCATGTCGTTCAGGCCGTCGCCATCCGAGTCCCAGCTGAAGCCGAGCGAGGCGTTCGGCGTGAAGTCGTCGATCACCTCGATCATCGCCATCTCCTCGCCGATGCCCGGAACGAAGTTCACCGGGAAGAGCGGCCCGCCGGGGTAGATGGCCGGCGTGTCCTGGCTGCCGATCGCCGAGCTCTCGTAGCGGAGCTCCAGAACGCGGCCCGGAACGAATCCCTCCTCCACCGGTTTGCACTTCTTGCCCTTCTTACTTTTCTTGCACTTCTTCGCTTTGGCGTCGGCGCTGAGCTGCTTCTCCTCGGTGCGCTCCATCGTGGCACCCAATGCCCCAACGCCCGAGAAGGCCAGAGAGAAGGCTGCCACCAGCCCGATGAGCCGCCGTGCCCAGGATCGTTCGTTCCTCATCCCCATCTCCAATCGGATCGTCCCCTTTGCCACTTGTTCCTACGTATCTCTTCGCCGACAGGTAACGGAGACCCTCCCGTTTCTTCCGCAAAATCACTGCGCCATGTGCACATCTGCTGCGGCAGAAAACGCTCGGCTCGTTTCCCGGGCGCCCGGGCGGGTACCCGGAGGGCATGACCTCGACCACGATCCTCGACATCGACGGCACCCTCGTGGACACGAACTACCACCACGCGATCGCCTGGTACCGAGCCTTCCGCGGCTTCGACGTCACCCTCCCCATCTGGCAGATCCACCGTCACGTCGGGATGGGAGGCGATCAGCTCGTCGCCGCCCTTACCGACGACGACTTCGAGGAGAAGCACGGCGATGACGTCCGGGACGCGGAGAAGAAGCTCTACGGCGAACTCATCGACGAGGTCGCGCCGATGGACGGGGCCCGCGACCTGATCGTGGCTCTGAAGGATGCCGGCAGGTCCGTCGTCCTCGCGAGTTCGGCCAAGGAAGAAGAGGTGGACCACTACCTCGACCTTCTCGAAGTGAGGGATGTGGTGGATGGGTGGACCACCTCGGCCGATGTCGAGCAGACGAAGCCTCACCCGGATCTCGTCACTGCCGCGATGGCGAAGACCGACGGCGATTCGTTCATCCTCGTCGGCGATACGACATGGGATTGCGAGGCGGCGCGCCGAGCCGGCGTGGACACCGTCGCGGTTCTCACCGGCGGCTTCTCTGAACAAGAACTGCTCGATGCGGGGGCGGTCCGCGTTTTCCCATCGGTGCGCGAACTTCTGGACCGCTCGGCCGACTCCGGGCTCACCTAGGTCGCGAAAACCCGCAACGGTGCAAAGGCCTCTATCCGTTAGCCCCGCGCCCGTTCCGGGTAACCCGACCAAGAGCCAGTGAGAGACCTAACCTTTTAGGAGGGATACCCCATGGACCAGGGTCGCGAGAAGGTCATCGAGTACCTTCGCCTCGCGTACAGCCAAGAGATGGCGCTGATCAGAACGCTTCAAGCTCATACCGGGACCGCCAAGGATGGGCACTACAAGGACGAGATCCAGCATCATCTGACCCAGACGACGGGACACGCTCGCCGCATCCGCCAGCGACTGAACGAGCTCGGCTACCGCGACGAGGAGCACCTCGTCCAGCGCGGCCTCGGGTTCGTCCAGTCGCTGGCGGCACAGGGCCTGGCTCTCGCCAAGGGTCCGATGGATCTCATACGCGGTAAGGGCAACATCGAGGAAACGATGCTGCGAAACGCTCGTGACGAGGCGATGACCGAGGCGCTCGAGATAGCCACCTACCTCGCCATCGAGAACATCGCCGACGAGCTCGGCGACGATCAGACCGCGGAACTCGCCCGCAACATCCGGGCGGACGAAGAAGAGATGCTGCAGAAGCTGGGCGGCATCATCCCCGAGCTCGCCCAGGCCCTCGTGAGGAGCGAGGTCGGCCCCGCCCTCTCCTCGATCCGCAAAGCCAGCTGAGTCTCCCGAGAGAGAGAAAAGAAAAGAGCGACCGGAGGCGACGGTCGCTCTTTTCTCTGCCTACGCCGAGGGGCGGGTCCCGGCGCGGTTCTGCGGGAAAACTTGGTTACTTCAACTAGACGGCGTCACCGGTCCCCTCGTCGGGCGTGACATCGCCTTCGGTCTCGGTCTCGTTCTCGTTCTCGTCTTCATCCTCGTCGTCTTCAAGGTCGTCGTCATCGTCCGAGTCATCGGAGTCTGAGTCCTCGGCCTCGTCGCAATCGCCCTCGTCGTTGCGGGGGCCGTGGGCGGAACGCTCGGAGACCGGATCGTCGACCACGGGCTCCTCGACCACCGGCTCCTCCGGCTCCTCGACCACGGGCTCCTCGACGGGGGCGCAGGGATCGGTCTTCGCGGGACGCAGCCGGATCTTGTCGACGACGCCTTCCTTGTCGAGCTTCATGCGAAGTACGCCGGCCCCCGGAACGATGTCGTCCACCGAGCCACGCGATGGGTTGCGGTCGCCGTGGTTGTGGGAGTGATGGCCGCGGTGCTCGAGTTTCACCTGCACGTCGGGAGCGACGGTTCCTTCGAACGTGTCTCCGTTCCGGAGTTCGACCTCGAGATCCATCGTCGCCGAGTCGAACGCGGTGACTTCGCCCATCGCTTTCTTGCCACCGCCGCGGCCGTTCCTAGCGAGTGCCGTCGACGCGACGGAACTGGAAACGAGAAGTGATGCAGTGAGGAATGGGATGACGAAGCGTGCCCGCCCGTTGCGCATATCGCGATCAACCTCCGTTCGGTAGCCGGGCTGTCTCCGAGAGACCCCTAGCTTTGCGTCCCCACTTCGCAGTGGGTTTGCCGTTTCGTGGACAAGGTGTTCCGCCCGTTGTATCGGCACGCACGGCACGCACCTTTAGGAACCGGTTTCCTAGTCGAAATTCGGGCGCTATCTGTGCCTTTGCCGCACCAGATATCCTCGTTCCGATGTATCTGCTGGCCCACACGGGCGTCGAGCCGCACCTCGATTCCACCCCTTTATGGAGATCGGTGCCGTTCATCATCAGTTTCGTTGCCCTCGTCGGCGCGGTCGCCTATCTCGTCGTCACGGAGATGCGCGGGCGCGAGCGTTTGCGACGAGCCGACAAGAAGCGATTCGCCGAAGTGCAGGCCGAGGTTCACGAGGAGAGGCGGAGGGACCGCGTTCTCTGGGGTTCGGTGGCCGTCGTTTGCGTGCTCGCCGCGAGTGGGCTCGCGCTCACTCACGAGCCCCAGCTACACGAGGGCCCAGGCGACGGTCCCCCGATCACCATCGACGTTGCGGTCGAGCCGGATAGCGAACTCGAGATCGAGGTCATCAGAGCGCATGAAACCGGAGAGGTACATCTGCGCGTGGCGAACGATCGTCCGACTGCGATAAACGCCCAATGCACGATCGCCGCGGTGAACGCATCGGGAGAGTCCGTCCTCGCTCGAAGCTACGAGTCGGTCGACGACAACGGTGACACAACGATGGTCGATGCGTACGTGAACAGCTTCACGATCCTGCCGGAGGTCGAGGTACAGCCCGGCATCACGCTCGAGATCACCGAGCCCGTCGATTCCGTCCGAGCCCGCTGCGACGTCATCCCCTTCCCCCCCGGCGTCGAGAAAGACCTAAGAGAAGACGGCGTCCCGGTCTAACTCCGGGCTCCCATTGAGCCCGGTTTCCCCGAACCTTGCCGCGTAGGAGCGCGTTTATGCACTCCTCAGCTCCAAAGTTGCCGAGTGACCGCCGTCACAACCGGCTGATGCGATGGGTGGTCCGCTACGGCAATGACGCAGGTTCAACATTCAGCAGATGCCGGCGTGGCCGCGACGGCCGGTGGTCAACAGGGCCTTATCACCAGACGACAGATCTACCGGGCTGGACTGGACGCCGCCGCGATCCGGCGGCGCCTCCGAACCGGCCGCCTCGTCGAGGTTCTCCCGAACGTGTACATGATCGGAGGCGCGCAAGGCGGCCGGGAACAGGAGATCATGGCTCACATCCTGTGGGCCGGGCTCGACGACACGTTGGCGTCTCATCGCTGTGCCGGCGACCTCCTACGTCTGGACGGGATGCGCGACGCGCCGATCGAGATCGTGACGACGAGGAAGCTCCGGCCCATCTCGGACGTGATCATCCATCGCGTCCGCGAGATCAAGCCGGTCGATCGGTGGACCATCGGGGGCATCCCGACGACGCATCCGGCTCGGACCGCGCTCGACCTGGCCGGTGTGCTGGAGTGGGAAGCGGCCGAGGAAGCCTTAGAAGAGATGTTGCTGAGGGACTTCCTCGCCCTCGCCAGGCTTCGATGGCAGTCGGAGACCGCAGGTGGGCGAGGGGTCGGCGGCTCGGCCCACGTCGGCAGGTTCCTCGCCGACCGACCGCGCGGATACGTGCCACTGAAGAGCCCGCTCGAACTTCGTGTCCGTCGGGTCCTGCGCGCGGCTCGGATACCCGAGCCCTTGTACGAGCATCCGGTCCGGCTGTCGACCGGGTGGACGGTGCACCCCGACTTCTCTTGGCCCGACAGGGTCACCACGGTCGAAGTCGAGAGTTACCGCTGGCACGGGGGCCGAGTGGTGTGGGAGCGCGACATCGAGCGCTACGAGGCACTGCGTCGAGATGGGTGGACCGTCATCCGGATCACGGCGAAGATGCTGCACGAGCAACGGACCACGTTCATCGCCGATGTCCGCGACGCGCTGCGCTGAACTTCGGAGCCCTCGGCTTGAAGGTTGGGGCGAACTTTGGAGCTGAGGAGTGCATAAACGCCCTCGCTCGCGGCAACGTTCCGGAAAGCCCGGGGCGATGGGAAAGCCCGGGCCGCGATCGAGTGAACTTTGGAGCTGAGGAGTGCATAAACGCGCTCCTCTGCGGCAAAGTTCGGGAAAGGCCCAGCTTTGGCGGAGTGCTGCTGGTTAGCCGAGGGCGGCGGTGAGGCTGGTTAGCAGTACTTTGTCGTCCGCCGGCTTTACCGTGCGCAGGTCCAGGAGTACCCGATCCTGTTCGATGCGTGCGATCACCGGGGGCTCGTGCGCCCGGAGCCGGCGCTCGATCTCGTCCGGCGTCCTCTCGGGATGCGTCACCGACAGCCCCCACGAATCCAGTTCCTCGCCCGGCAACGACCCGCCGCCGGCCACCGCCCCAACCGCGACCGCCTCCACCTTCACGGCCGGCACCCCGGCGGCGATCCCTCGGGCGAGCTCCTCGGCGCGCCGTTGCAACCCCTCGAGCGGCGCGAGAGCCATCTCCCACAGAGGGAGTTCTTCGACCCGATCTTCGAGGTACGCGGCAAGGGTCGCCTCGAGCGCCGCCAGTGTCATCTTGTCGACGCGCAGCGCGCGCAGCAGAGGATGGGTCGATATGACGGCGATGAGGTCGGAGCGGCCCGCGATGATCCCGGCTTGCGGCCCCCCCAACAACTTGTCCCCCGAGAAAGTGACGAGGTCGCTGCCTTCCTCAAGCGCGGCGCGCGCCATCGGCTCGCTCGAGAAAACGGGCCCGGCTTCGTGGACCAATCCAGAACCGAGATCGTGGATGAAGCACACCCCGCGGCCCCGCGCCAAGCGCGCCAGGTCTCGCGACGGGACCGAACGGGTGAACCCGACCATCTTGTAGTTCGACGGATGCACCTTGAGGATCGCCGCGGTATCGGGCCCGATCGCTTTCTCGTAGTCGGCGATGTGCGTCCGGTTGGTCGTCCCGACCTCGACGAGCGTCACGCCCGATGCCGCCATCACGTCGGGGATGCGGAACTCCCCTCCGATCTCGATCAGCTCGCCGCGGCTGATGATGACCTCGCGTTCACGACACAACGCCGCAAGAACGAGGAGCACCGCGGCCGCGTTGTTGTTAACGACGAGGGCGGCGTCCGATCCGATCGCGGAGTTGATGAGCCTCTCCGCGTGCGAGTAGCGGCTGCCGCGCTTCCCGTTAGCGACGTCGTATTCGAGGTTCGAGTACCCGCCGGCGACCCGCGCCACGGCCTCCAACTGACGCCGTCCGAGCGGAACCCGTCCGAGGTTCGTATGTACGAGGACGCCGGTCGCGTTTATCACCGGGCTCAGTTGGGTGCGCCGGGCTTCCGTGATGACCGACTCGGCCATCCGCGCGACCTCGTCTTCCGATGGGGCCGGCTCGCCGTTCCTTACCCTCGCCCGACCCTCGTCTATGGCGCGCCGGGCGGCGGAAACCGCGAGTTCGTGCGGGGCATCGAGCCGGCGGAGGATCTGCTCGACGGAGGGAAGCTTCCGAAGCTCTCCCGACGGGTCCATGCCATAAGGCTACTCATTGCAGCGGCGCCGGGTCCGGTCCCCGGATCCGCTGGGGGTTCCTGAACTTTGCCGCTGAGGAGCGCGTTTATGCACTCCCTGGCTCCAAAGTTCAGCCTTGGCAGCCCGAGAGGGGCAGCGGCGCCGGGTCCGGTCCCCGGATTCCCTGGGGTTTCCTGGACTTTGCCGCTGAGGAGCGCGTTTATGCACTCCCTGGCTCCAAAGTTCAGTCTTGGCAGCCGAGAGGGACCGCGGCGCCGGGTCCGGTCCCCGGATCCGCTGGGGGTTCCTGAACTTTGCCGCTGAGGAGCGCGTTTATGCACTCCCTGGCTCCAAAGTTCAGCCTTGGCAGCCGAGAGGGGCCGCGGCCCCAGCCCTCAGCCCGGCTCAGGTCTGTTGCACCGTTGCGGCTTGGGCCTCGCGTACCTCTCTCATGTAGCCGGCCGCCTTGGCGAGCACCGAGGCCAGCGGCACCGCGAGGAAGGCTCCGGGCACGCCGGCGATCACGGCCCCCGCGGTTATCGTCACGATGATCGCGACCGGATGGAGTCCGAGCACCTTGCCGACGACGATCGGCTGAAGGACGTCACCTTCTATCTGTTGGATCGCCAACACGGCTGCCCCCAGCAACAGCGCGTCCAACGGCCCCTCCGTCACCAGCGCCACGAGCACCGCGATGAAACCGGCGAACACCGCACCCAGCAACGGGAAGAAAGCGCCGAAGAACGTGAGCACCGCGATCGGCGCGGTCAACGGCACTCCGAGGATGATCATCGCGAGCGAGATCAGCGCCGCGTCCACGAGCCCGACGATCGCGGTCCCGCGCATGAACCTGCCGATCGTCCCCCACGCCATCGTCCCCAACGACTGCGCGTGCGCGGAGTTCCGCGGATTGAAGAGGGACACGAACCACTTCCACATCTTCTCGCCGTCCTTCAGGTAGAAGAACGTGAGCACCAAGACCAGTAACGACTCCGCGACGATCTCGGCAGCTTTCGTCGCGCCGGCGATGGCTCCCGAGAAGATCCGCTCGCGGTTCTCCGAGAACTGTTGCGACGCTTGATCGATGTAGCGGTCCAGTTCCTGCTCGCTGATGTCGAGCGGTCCCGAGGCCAACCAATCGGCGATGTCACGCAGCCCCTCCTGCACCGACGCGCCGACATCTTCGATCTGCGACGCCACCTGCGGCGCGAGCAACGCGACGATGAGGGCGAGCAATCCCAGGCCCCCGAGGAAGGTGACCCAGGTAGCGAGCAACGGATGCAGCCCTCGCCTCTTCAGGTAGTTGCACGGCGGAGACAGGACACTCGTCACGAACAGAGCCACGATGGTCGGCAACACCACCGTCCGAAGCTCCACGGCGATGACGAGGAAGAGAGCGATCACCGCCGCGACGACAAGCACTCTCCACGAGAGGTCGCTCGCCGTTACCAGAGCCGAGCGACGCTTATCCAACCCGGCTCTCAGATGCCGAGATCGAGGATGCGTCTGCGCATGGCCTCTTGGATCGCGGAGACGCGGTTGTTCACTTGCAGTTTCGTGTAGATGTTCGCGACGTGAGTCGTCACGGTGCGCTCCGAGATCGACAAGCGCGTCGCGATCGTCTTGTTCGGAAGGCCTTCGCTCATGAGCTGCAGGATCTCCTGCTCGCGTGGCGTCAACGGCTGGTAGACGTCGGCGACCTCCGCCTTCTGATAGCTCTTGAACTCGGAGAGGACGCGGCTGGCGAGCTCGGGGTCGATCTTCGCCTGGCCGGCGGCCACCGACTTCACCGTGTTCATCACGTCGTCGATATCCGCGGTCTTGAGTAGATAGCCCGAGGCGCCGGCCTTCAGGGCGTCGAAGATGAATTGATGCTCGTCGTGACCCGAGAGCACCACCACGCCGACGTTGGGGAAGGCTTCCTTGATGGCGGCGGTCGCCTCGATCCCGTCCTTGTTCGGCATCACGACGTCGATCAGGACTACATCCGGGAAGGTTTCCTCCACGAGTTGCACGACCTTCGTCCCGTCCGAGGCCTCACCCACGACGGCGATCTCGCCCCCCGCCTCGAGCATCGTCCGCATCCCCCGGCGGATGAGGTCGTGGTCGTCAACTAAGACGACACGTATGGAAGCATCAGATTCCATAAGGTGATGATAGGCACTAAATGTCACGACGGCAGGTAGGGGAGGACGATCCTGGACGCCAAGCGCCCAGATAACCGTCTAGGCAAGGACGACGATCCCTTGAAACGCCCCGAGGTTCGCTGGGGACTCGGTTGCTTCCTGGGCGCCACCGCCATGATCGGCACGGTCATCCTCGTTTCGATAATCGTGTTCGCGCTCAAGCCGCCGGGCTGGGTTCAGATCGTCCTCGGCGTCGTCTTGATCCTCATCGGAGCCGCCATCGCCTGGCTTGTCGCCACGGCCCTCGAGCGCTCCCGCCACTAGCCCCAGCAACCAGCGCGAAGTTCTCCACCAGTCCACGGATCATGCGCATCCCGGTGGAGAACTTCGCGTTCGGGAGCGTTTCGGACTCGCGTATCCGTCGAAGGGCTGAATCTGGGAGGTTGGCCCACCTAGTTATTCAGGCCGGCCGCGGCTCTGCCGACCACTAGATACATGGACCGCCCGATCCTGAAGTGTCTCGCCGGCGCGCTCGCGCTCGTGATCCTCTCGTCGGCCGCGCCCGCGAGCGCGGCCCGCTTCTCGCGCTCGCTCACCCGCGGCGCGGAGGGGCCCGACGTGAAGGAGTTGCAGGTCCGGGTCGCCGGTTGGTTCCCCAACGCCCGCCAGGAGCGCCTGCGGATCGGCGGCCGGTTCAACTGGAAGACCGAGCGAGCGCTGAAGACGTTCCAGCGAGCCGAGCGCCTCACGGTCGATGGCGTCGCCGGTCCCGAGGTCTACGAGGCCCTCAAGCGACTGGCCGACGGCGACGACTCCACGAAGCACTTCGACTGGAGCGAGTTCGACCAGAACTACAACTCCCGCTGTTCGGCCAAGGCCAACAAGTACGCCGGCACCTTCAAAGGCGGCCCCCTCCCCCGCGTGAAAGTTCGTGAGAACGTGCGAAGACTGATGTGGCGCCTGGAAGCCCTTCGTGCCCGGGGACACGGGAAGCCGATCGGGATCAACTCCGGTTTCCGGAGCACCCCCTACAACAAGTGCATCGGAGGGGCGAGCCTGTCGCAGCACCTCTACGGCAACGCCGCCGACCTCCGCGTCGTCGGAGCGAACAACCGGCGGACGCGCGACCTCGCTCGCTCCGGTCAGTTCTACGGGGTCGGGTGTTACTCGGTCTTCACTCACAACCACCTCGATCTCCGATTGGAGAATCACGATCTCGGCGCCGCTCAGTACTGGTGGTGGCCGGAGCAGGACTCCCGGGGGCGCGACCTCGCCGACGATGGGAGACCATGCTGGGGAGAGGTTGCCTCCAAGCGGGCCGCGGCAGGCATGCTCAACGCGCTGCGCGCCTCGGACCCGGCCGGCGCGTCGGTCGTCCCGACCCTCGAGGAGGTCGCCCGCTTCAAGGCGCAGGCCGAGCCCTTCTTCCACGGGCTCGCGGACTGAAAATCATTCCGCTTAGCGAGGCGAGCAACTAATCGAACCGGTCGGCGTTAGAACGCGTGGAAGTGTGCCCATTTCTTGGAGGACGCAACTTGAGCGATGCCCAAACGATTTCCTATACGGCGGTAGCGCGCTGCTGTAGGCGGAGCACCGCCGGAATGGTCCGAATGGGCTATATCGGACTCGGGCTCACCGGTGGGACACTTCGACCGGTGCCGGTTTTGGGAGGGATATAAGCGCGTGTCGACACCCGATCCTCGTCTCCAGGCGGAGATGGACGACAAGAGCCTGGTCCTGTCCTTCCAGACGGGTCAGAGGCCCGGGGCGTATCGCGAGATCTACGAGCGATACGAGCCGCGGGTGCAGAGCGTCTGCAAGCGCATGCTTGCCTGCCCCGAGGACGCCGAGGAGGCTTGCCAGGAGACCTTCATGCGCGTCTACCAGAGCCTCGGCAAGTTCAACGGCCGCTACCAGCTCGGCGCGTGGATGTCCCGTATCGCGACCAACGTCTGCCTCGACATGATCCGTACGAAGAAGCGTCGTCCGTCCGAGCCCCGCGATATCGAGGACCTCGAGCACGAGGCGGTCGCGCCCGAGACCGAGGGCGACCCCGAGTGGACGATGCTCCGCCGGGTGAACGCGGAGACCGTGCGGTCGATACTCGACTCGCTTCCGTCGATGCATCGCAGGGCTATCGTTCTTCGCGACTTCGACGGCCTCTCCTATGGCGACATCGCCACACGACTGAGCATCACCGAGAAGCAGACCAAGGCTCTCCTCCACCGCGCCCGCAAGAACTTCCGGCGGTCGTGGACCGGAGGATCGATCGCGAGCCTGCTGCTCCCCGAGCGGATCCTCTCGAAGCTGCGCCGCCTGCCGCGGCTCGACGAAGCAAGCACGCGGTCGCCGAGCGCGATCTCCGATGTGGTCGGTTCGGTGGGGAACTTCGTCTCGTCGTGCAGCGCGGTCGTTCAGCAATGCGGGCAGATGGCGGTCGAGCGTTTCGCCGGCACCGCGATGGCGATCGTGGTCGGCACTGCGGCCGTCGGCGCGCCGGTCATCGCCCACACGGCGACGAAGCCTCATCACTCGGAGGGCCGCGCGTCGGCCCAGACACGCCCCGTCGACGTAGCGGAAGCCATCACGGCCTTACAGAGCGCGGCCCCCGTGCGTAACA
>JBOGXG010000065.1:0-4651 GCA_050694195.1 Actinomycetota bacterium
CGTCGGCAGCGTCAAGGTCGAGGACTGATGTCGGCTTCTTTCAGATCGCCCCTCTGCGTCGCGCTCGATACTCCCGACGTGGGAACCGTTGAGGAGCTGGCGCGCGCGACCGAACCGTACGTGGGGCTCTTCAAGATCGGGCTGACGACCTACACGGCCCTCGGACCGACCGCGGTCGGACGGGTGGCGCGCCGGGCGCCCGTGTTCCTGGATCTCAAGCTGCACGACATACCCGCACAGGTGTCGGGAGCAGTACGGGCGGCCGAGGGCGCGGGTGCAGCGCTCGTCACCGTGCATGCGAGCGGCGGTGGGGCGATGGTGCGCGCCGCGGCCGACGCCGGCGATGCGATAACCGTCCTCGCGGTGACGGTCCTCACGAGCCTCGATGACGATTCGCTAACCGACGTTGGGATGTCCGGCCCGACCGAGAAGGCCGTGTTGCGCCTGGCGGAACTCGCGCTTGGCAACGGAGCCGGTGGACTGGTTTGCTCTCCGCTGGAGGTCGGCGCGCTCCGGTCCCGTTTCGGGACGCGGAACGACGGGGGCCCGTTGCTCGTCGTCCCGGGGATCAGGCCTACCGGCGCCGACCCGGGAGATCAGCGCCGCACTCTCGATCCGCGCGCGGCGATCGACGCCGGGGCCGATGTGATCGTGGTCGGACGTCCGATCACCGGCGTTGAGGATCCCGCCGCGGCCGCCGCTTCGATCGCATCGGACATCCGCCCGTGAATCCGGCCGAGGTGCTCACCGTGATGGAGGAGAAGGGCGCCGTGCTTCACGGGCACTTCAAGCTTTCCTCCGGCCGTCACTCCGACGTGTTCGCGCAGAAGTTCAGGGTCCTCGAGCATCCCGGCCTGGCGCAACGCTTCGGCGAGGAGATCGCCGATCTCTTCGATCGCCGTTTCGATGTCGTGGCAAGTCCCGCGGTTGGAGCTCTCGTCCTCGGCTTCACGACCGCTCTTGCCGCGGGCACTCGGATGGTCTTCGCCGAGCGAGCCGGTGGGGGCCTCGAGTTCCGTCGGGGTTTCCGCATAGCGCCCCACGAGCGCGTCCTCGTCGTGGAGGACGTCGTCACCACCGGTGGCTCGGCGAAGGAGGTTGTGGAGCTCATCGAGGCCGCCGACGGGATGGTGGTCGGCATCGGGGCGCTCATCGACAGGGCCGACCCTGCCCGGGCCGCCGATCTCGGCGCGCCGCTCAGGGCCCTGGTGAAGCTGGAGTCGCGCTCGTGGGCGCCGGACGATTGCCCCCTGTGCGAGGAGGGCCGACCGCTCGAGGATCCTGGGAGTCGACGTCTCGGAAGGTGAGCCGGCGAGGGGACTTTCGTTCCCGGCGCACCGATTCAGAACCCGGAACTACCTCCTGGCAGCGAAGGGCCCCCCCTCGACGGTGGACATCCGGCCGCTCACATCTATACTTCGCATCGGCTCCCGAACCTGCCCGGCCCCTTAGGCGCGATGGTTCCCGCCACGACATCCGCAGACAGAATCGAGGAGGACCATCGTATGCCTCTGCCTCCACCGCTCACAGAGGAGCAACGCCGTCAAGCGTTAGAGAAGGCCGCGATCGCCCGCCGCAAGCGAGCGGAGCTCAAGGAGCAGCTGAAGAGCGGCCGGGTGACGTTCCGCGAACTGCTCGATCGGACCGGTGACGACATCGTCGGCAAGATGAAGGTCTCGAACGTGCTGGAATCTCTCCCGGGCGTGGGGCGAGTACGGGCCCGCAAGATCATGGAGAAGTTGGACATCTCGGACTCCCGCCGCATGCGCGGCCTCGGCGGGAAGCAGAAAGAGAACCTGCTCGAAGAGTTCTCCAGCCGGTAGCTCCGGTGCCCCTGTTCGTGGTCTCGGGGCCCTCGGGGGCGGGCAAGGGAACCGTCGTCCGTGAGACGCTCCGCAGGGATCCGGACCTCGTCCTCTCCGTATCCGCCACGACCAGATCGATCAGACCGGGGGAGCGGCAGGGGGTCGACTACCACTTCATCTCGGTCCCCGAATTCATCGGCATGCGGGACAGGGGAGAGTTCCTTGAGTCGGCCGAGGTGTACGACAACCTCTACGGCACGCCGAGAGGCCCGATAGAGACGGCCCTAAGAGCCGGCCGATCGGTCATCGCCGAACTCGACATCCAGGGGGCACAGGCGGTCAAGCGGGCGAAGCCCGAGGCCGTCCTGGTGTTCATCGAGCCTCCTTCGCTGGACGACCTCTTCGGCCGCCTGAGGGGGCGGGGGACGGAGGATGCGGAATCCCTGGCCCGGCGCCTCCGGGCGGCCTACGACGAGATGAAGCTGAAGGGTGTCTACGACCACATCGTGGTGAACGACGAGGTGGGCCGGGCGGTAGACCGGTTGGTCCGTATAATCGAACAAGAACGCCGGACCCGCTCCTAGCGCCACCTGTTCCCAGCCGGCGCCGCCGTGCGGGAGCCCGCCTCACCCGACCAGGAAGGACCCACCGTGATCGAACCGAAGATCGAAACGCTCCTAGAGGACGTGGATTCGAAATACACCCTCGTGATCCTCGCCGCCAAGCGGAGCCGTCAGATCAACTCCTACTTCTCGCAGCTCGGAGAGGGCGTAGCCGAGTTCACCCCGCCGCAGATCCCCCTCACGCCCGACAAGGCCCCCAAGGCCCTGTCGATCGCGATGCAGGAGATCGCCGAGGGCCTCGTCTCCTACGAGCGCACCACCGACACCGCCAAGTAGGACCTTTCTCGAGACGGGTGTGAGCGGGATGAGCACGGTCGGCCCCTCCGCCGTCGGCGGCAAGAAGATCGTCCTCGCGGTCAGTGGAGGGATCGCCGCCTACAAGGTCGTGCTCGTCGCCCGCGAGCTAACCCAGCTCGGGGCCGACGTTCGCGTGGTGATGTCCCGGTCGGCCGAGCGTTTCGTCGGCCCCCAGACGTTCGCCGCACTCACCGGTAATCCGGTCGGCGACGAACTCTTCGGGGTCGGCGCCGATGTTCCCCACGTCGAACTCGCCCGGGGCGCCCATCTCGCCATCGTCGCTCCGGCGACGGCGAACACGATCGCGAGGATGGTGGCGGGTGTGGCCGACGATCTGTTATCGGCGACCTTGCTCACCGTCACCTGTCCCGTCCTTGTGGTTCCGGCGATGCACACCGAGATGTGGCAGAACAGTGCGACGGAGCACAACATGGTGGTCCTCGGCGAGCGCGGGTACTCGATCCTCGGCCCCGCGAGCGGGGCTCTGTCGTCGGGCGACGAGGGCCCCGGGCGGATGGTCGAGCCTGAGGAGATCGTCGACGCGGTGATCGAGATCCTCGGGCGCGCCGCATCGCTCGCAGGGAAGCGACTGTTGATCACCGCCGGCGGAACGAGAGAGCCGCTCGACCCGGTGCGCTACATCGGTAATCACTCGAGCGGCCGGATGGGCTACGTCCTCGCGGAGGAGGCCGCCAAGCGGGGAGCCAAGGTGGTCCTCGTCTCCGGCTCCACGCACCTCCTGCCGCCGCCCGGCGTGGAGGTGGCTCACGCGTCCTCGGCCCAGGAGATGTACGACGCGGTGATGGCCCATGCCCCCGAGGCCGACGTGATCATCAAGGCCGCGGCGGTCGCGGATTTCCGCCCGGAGACGTCCGCCCCCACGAAGCTGAAGAAGAGCGCCGGCCCCCCGACGGTGACGCTCGTCCCGACCAAGGACATCCTGAAGGAGCTCGGTCACGACCCGAGCCTCCGCAAGCCCGGAGGGCTCCTCGTCGGATTCGCCGCCGAGACGGAGCCAGACATGGACCGGCTCGCGGAGCTCGCCGAGTTGAAACGCGCCGACAAGGGGGCCGACATCATCGTGGCCAACCAGGTCGGCGTTCACGACTCGGGTTTCGAGGTGGGAACGAACCGGGCCGTGATAGCGACCGCGTCCGGCACGAAGCACCTCGGCCTCCTTACGAAACAGGCCCTGGCCAAAGCCCTCCTAGACGAGATCTCCTAGCCCCCTCGGTTTCTTCCGCGAAAAACGCCGCGCATGGCGGCTTTTCGGCGCGGAGAAAGCTCCTAAGCCCCGGTACCGGGTCGACGGCACGGATCCGTGCGTCGAATGGCCGCTATAGGCGGCGAGATCTGACGAAGAAACTGTAGGGTCTCGGCATGACGGCTGTTGCTCCATTCACCTCCGAATCGGTGACCGAGGGCCATCCCGACAAGATGGCCGATCAGATCTCCGACGCGATCCTCGATGAGATCTTCGCCGAGGATCCCTTCGGTCGGGTGGCGTGCGAGACGTTCCTCACCACCGGGCTCGTGGTCGTCGGGGGCGAGATAACCACGACCACTTACGTCGACGTCCCGGCCGTCGTTCGCCGGACGATCACCGACATCGGCTACACCTCGTCCAAGATCGGTTTCGACGGCGAGACGTGCGGGGTGTCCGTCTGCATCCAGGAGCAATCGCCCGACATCGCCACGGGGGTGGACGCCTCCCTCGAGCAGCGCACGGGAGACGGGCTCGACGAGAAGAGCCTCGATGCGCAGGGAGCCGGCGACCAGGGGATGATGTTCGGCTACGCCTGCCGGGACAACGACGACCTGATGCCGATGCCGATCTGGCTGGCGCACCGGCTGGCGCGGCGTCTCTCCGAGGTCCGCAAGGCCGGTGTTCTCCCTTACCTCCGTCCCGACGGCAAGGTGCAGGTG
>JBOGXG010000066.1:0-14598 GCA_050694195.1 Actinomycetota bacterium
GGCCGCGTAGAAGCCCAGCTCGGCCGATCGCCTGCGGACCCGATCCCGGAGCTCGACCGGGACGTCGTCCTTCTCCTTGTCCAGGTGCTCCTCTTCGAGCGGGCGAAGCTCCCGATCGATGAAATCGGTGAGGTTCCTCTGGAGCTCGGCGTATTCGGCTGGGATCGAGAAGTCCATGGACGCGAGGTTCCTCCTGCTGATCGAGAGCAACGATGTGGTCAGTTTGGCATGCCTCCTGCCGCCTCTCGGGGCCTCGATCCCCGTCGGGGGCGGGCGCGTAGGCTGGGTTGGGTCAGCTAAGGCAACCTCCCGGCCGTCTCGCCCGTCCATTCTTCGGAACGGAGGAGGTAGATGGGAGTCGGGACTGCGGTGGAAGGCGGGATTCGCTTGGCCGAGCGCTCCGAGATCGGGCGCGACAGTGAGATTTCGGCTCTGTTCGATCGTCACTATGCACCTCTGTGCCGCCTGGCCTACGTGATCCTCGGAGACGGGCCGCTGGCCGAAGAGATCGTGATGGAGGCGATGTTGAAGACGTTCACCGGGTGGGGACGCATCCGCGACCTCGACCGGGCGGATGCATATCTCCGCAGAACGGTCGTGAACCTGTGTCGTTCGAAGATCCGGCGCAAGGCGATAGAGGGCCGGGTCAATCGCGTTTCGCACCAGCGAGAGGAGTTGCGGCCCCCTGCCTGGGACCCGGAACGTCACGAGACCTCGCGTATCGTTCTCGAGGCGGTGCGCAAGCTCCCCGAGAGACAGCGAGCGTGCGTGGTTCTGCGTTACTTCGAGGACCTCTCCGAGGCCGACATCGCCGACGCGCTCGACTGCGCCGTCGGCACGGTGAAGTCACAACTGTCGAAAGCGCGCGCCAAGCTCGAGCGCGAGCTACAGATCACGCTGGAGAGGAACGGCCGATGAGCGATCTAGAACGCCTCATCTCCGACAGCCTGCGCAACGCGGGTGAGTCGTACGAACCCAGCGATCAGGTCGAGGCGCGCCGCCGCTTCCTCGAGCGCGCCCGGCGCCGCCGCTGGTTCGGCATCGCACAGGTCGCCACCGCCACGGGTCTGGCGGTCGCGGCGGTCATCTTCTTCGCGGGCCCGGTCACCGAACCCGAACCGGCTCCTCCCCAAGATCTCGCGGGAGCGCCGAAGGTTGTGGCGCGCATCGGCGTCGGCGGAGAGCCGCGCAGTGTGGGGGCCGAGCCCGGTGGGATCTGGGTGGCGGACGCGGGTGGCGATGGTCTTGTTGCCATCGATCCCGAGATGAACGAGGTTGAAACGAGTATCTCCCTCGGCGCGGGCACGCCGGACGAGGTTGTTGTGGGCGACAGCTTCGTGTGGGTTGCCGATCAGGATGGGAACGTGCATCAGGTGGATCCCGCCCGCGGTCGGTTCGAAAAGACCTTCCCCGATTTCTCGGTCGGTTTACCGGCCCACCTCGACCTGGCCGTTCATTCCGGTCACGTATGGGTGGTCGAGCCGGCTCGCGGCGAGGTGAACGTCGGGATCAATCTCGACGCCACCGGCGAGTTCGACGATTCCGGTTTCGCGTCGGTGGTTCACTTCGAGCTTCATCCCACCGACGTTGCGGCGGGCGGGGAGGGTGTCTGGATGCTGGACGGGCCGGGAGGCGAACTGCAGGAGTTCGATCTCGCCGGCGCGACCGGTCGCTCGATCGAGCTACCCGCCGGCGAGCACAGCGATCTGACGGTCGGGCTCGGTTACGTGTGGGTGTCGCCCGGCCAGGGCTCCGTCTACAGGGTCGATCCCGAAACGCACGAGGTCGACAGGATCTCCGTGGCCGACTCGTACACGGACCTGACAACGGACGGCGAATCGCTGTGGGTCCTGGCCGAAGGGGACACGGACCGCCTCCTCGAGATCGATCCGGTCACCGCCGAGGTCGTGGGCGAACCGTTGGAGATCGAGGGAGAGCCGAGCGATCTCATCACCGGATCGGGGGCCGTCTGGGTGACGGACGCCGGAGAGGGTGAGGTGCTCCGCATCGAACGATCGTCCGACGCCGACGAAGCACCGCCTCCGACGCCGGACGAAGCGGCGCCGACCCCCGACGACGAGGCGACTCCCGCACCCGTCGAGGACGTCGTCTTCGTGTACTCGGAGGACGGTGACCTCTTCGCCGAGACGCGAGAGGGCGGATCCATCCAACTGACGGACACCGTGGAGATCGAGGAGAACCCGTCGATATCCTCCGACGGCCGCTTCGTAGTCTTTGAACGTCACGGCGACGGCGAGGACGAGTTGGTCGAGATGGACCTCAGGAAGAGATGGGAGTGCTGTATCCGCGGAGGAGCCACCGGGCCAGCGATCGCCGCAGGCGGCGAACAGGTCGGCTGGGTGCATCCGGCGTCCGGCCGGCGGCAGGCGGAGATCGCCATCGGGGGCCTGGGGACCAAGGGCTACAACAGCTGGCCTGTATCGGAGTTCGAAGAGCCGATGCGAGTACGTCATCTCGTCTTCGATCACACCAATCAGTACCTCGCCTACGAAGCCGGATACGAGGGAAGCAGTTTGTTCATCGCTCCGTTGAGCGTCGATGCCGGCGCCACGATCACGGAGATGGGCGCCCCGGCGCCGGTCGTACCGGCAAACAGCGATGCCGGGGCCGCGTACAAGGCGGTGTCCGGGGCGACGGAGTTGAACGTAGTGAAGGTCTGCTGTGGGTCCACTCATATCGGCGGCTTCGAATCGGCCGAGTTCGGCGAGATCACCCTCGCCCCCGACAACTCCTATACGGGATTGCAGGACCTGAGCGACCTCGGCCTCGATCTGGATTCCGAGGAACTCTTCACCTCTTATCTGGGTGGCATGACGCCGACCGTTGACGACGCCGGCATCGAGTGGGCAACCGGCGATAACGAGACCTGGCTCGTGGGCGACGGCACCAGCCTGTGGGTCATCGAGCCGGCCACCGAGGGAGCGACCGAACTTCCGATGTCCGCCGACGGCGGAGCGGCCGCGCCCAACGAACTCGCGCTGAACCCGCTCGTCGGAGCCGACTGAGACGAACATTCCACGGCTGACTACCTATGCGGTCGTCAACGGGTGACATCTTTGCCGGGGGCGGTGGCCTGGCCGGCTAGAGGCGCTTCAGTAGCTCCTGTTTCTTCGACTCGAACTCGGTCTCGGTGATCGTGCCCTGTTCCTTCAGGCGCCCGAGGGCCTCGATCTGCTCCAGGACCGTCGGCTCGCGCTCGGGGGGGAGGCCGGCGGCCGTTTGAGGCCGGTGGTCGCGCCGGTTGTTCTCCTCAACGGCCTTGTAGATCGAGAGCTGTACCTCCTCGGGCCGGCGCACGTTGCTGATGCGGTTCTGCCCCCGCTCGCCGGCCGATTCGATCAGGAGGTCTCCGGCTCCAAGCATCCGCTCGAGGACGGACTGGTTGAACGCAACGTCGTTGATCCGTTCGAGCGGGATCTCGCGCGAGTTCTTGGCGACGATCCCGAAGCGGGTGATGAGGCGATCGGTGGTGAGGACGAAGTGAGTGGTAGCCCACCGGAGCGCGGGGAAGACCGCGAAGTAGCAGATCAGCGCGACCGCAACGACCGAGATGATGAGACCCGCCGTCTGGTTCGGATCGATCAGGGCGAACGCGGCGATCCACGCGGCCACTATCAAGATCGTCCACAGCACCGGCTTCACGAGCGCCACCCAATGTGGCTTCAGGTCGAAGACGATGGTCTCGTGGTCGGCGAGGAGTTTCCTTGGGAACGGGCCCATGACGCTGAAAGTAGCAGGGAAGTCCCTCCAGGCAAACCCCATTGGGCCTTTAGGATGCCGGTCGATGACTATCGACCGGGCAGCAGTCGATCACGTGGCTCGTCTGGCGCGCTTGGCCCTTTCCGAGGAGGAGCGCGAGAGCATGCGCACGGAGCTCACGAACATCCTGGCCCATGCCGAGAAGATCCAGGAGCTCGATCTCGACGGGGTCGAACCGACGGCCCACTCCGTTCCCCTGAGGAACGTCATGCGCCCCGACGAAGTGACGCCGAGCCTCGGCCAGGACGAGGCTCTCGCGAATGCCCCCGCCGTAGAGGATGGGCGCTTCATGGTGCCGAAGATCGTCGAGGACTCGGATGAATGACCTCTGCTGGAGGTCGGCGACCGAACTGGCCTCGGCTCTGGCCTCGGGTGAGATCTCGTCCGTCGAGATCACCGAGGCCCTGATAGCGCGGGCCGAGGCGATCGACCCGAAGATCCACGCGTATCTCGAGCGGACCGACGAAGCCGCGCTTGAGGCGGCGCGGGGGGCCGACGAACGACGGACGAAGGGGGAGTCGCTGTCCGGCTACGACGGCGTTCCCATCGGTTACAAGGACATCTTCTGCACCACCGGCGTCCGAACGACTATGGGTTCCAAGATCCTGGAGAATTTCGTACCTCCCTATTCCGCGACGGTGGTCGAGTGCTGCAGCGGCGCGGGGCTCCCGTCGCTGGGGAAGCTGAACCTCGACGAGTTCGCGATGGGCTCGTCGACCGAGTGGTCGGCGTTCGGCCCCACGCGGAACCCCTGGGATACGGGATCCGTGCCCGGAGGATCCAGCGGAGGCCCCGCCGCGGTCGTTGCCGCGGGGGCCGCGCCGTGGTCGTGGGGCACCGATACCGGTGGTTCCGTGCGACAACCGGCATCCCTGTGCGGAGTCGTGGGCGTGAAGCCGACGTATGGACGCGTGTCGCGCTACGGGATCATCGCGTTCGCCTCGTCTCTCGACCAGGCGGGTCCCTTCACCCGCACCGTCGAGGACTCCGCCGCCTTGCTCCAGATCGCGGCGGGTGCCGACCCGATGGACGCCACCTCGATCCCCGACGAGGTTCCGGATTACCTCGAGGGCATCGACGCGGGGGTGAACGGCATGAAGATAGGTCTCGTCACGGAGTTCGAGGCCGCCGAGGGCACGCAACCCGGGGTCCGGCGACGCGTGGAGGAGGCCTACGCCCGACTCGAGAAACTCGGGGCCACGCTCGTCGAGGTGTCGCTCCCTTCCTTCGAGTACGGGATCTCCGCTTACTACCTCGTCGCGCCCGCGGAAGCGTCGTCGAACCTGGCACGTTACGACGGCGTTCGCTACGGGCTACGACTGGACGACACCGACATCGTGAAGATGACGTCTCGTACGCGCGATGAAGGGTTCGGCCCCGAGGTCAAACGGCGGATCATGCTCGGCACCTACGCTCTTTCCGCCGGCTACTACGACGCTTACTACGGCAAGGCGCAGAAGACGCGCACGCTCATCATCAGAGATCTCGAGCGGGCTTACGCCGACGTCGATCTCATCGTCTGCCCGACCTCTCCGACGACGGCCTTCAAGTTCGGTGAACGGATCGCCGACCCGCTGGCGATGTACCTCTCGGACATATTCACGGTGCCGGTGAACATGGCCGGGAACGCGGCGATCAGCCTTCCCTGCGGTCTGTCGGAGGACGACGGCCTTCCTGTCGGCTTGCAGATCATCGCCAGGTCTCTCGACGAGAAGACGATGTTCCGCGCGGCGTACGCCTTCGAGCAGGACCTGGGCTTCGCCACCGATCCGGAGATGAGGCCCCAACCGTGACCGCGACGATCGACACCTATCAGACGACGATCGGTCTCGAGATGCACGTCGAGTTGTCCACGCGCTCGAAGATGTTCTGCGGCTGCGCGGTCGCCTTCGGGGGCGAGCCGAACACGCGCACGTGCCCCGTGTGCCTCGGGATGCCGGGCTCGTTACCGGTGCCGAACGAACGGGCGATCGAATACACGATGCTGATCGGGGCCGCGCTCGATTGCGACATCGCGACGTACTCGCTCTTCCATCGGAAGAACTACTTCTATCCCGACATGCCGAAGAACTATCAGATCTCGCAGTACGACAACCCGCTCGGCTACAAGGGTTCCCTCGAGATAACCGGTGACTTCGGGACGACTCGGGTCGGCATCAACAGGGTTCATCTTGAGGAGGACACCGGCAAGTCCATCCATATCGGCGGGAGCGGCCGGATCGCGGATTCGACGTATTCCTTGGAGGACTTCAACCGGGCCGGTACGCCTCTCGTGGAGATCGTTTCCGAGCCGGACATCCATTCGGCGGAGGAGGCCCGGGTCTTCGTCACGGAGCTCCGTGCCGTACTGGAAGCCCTCGGTGTGTCTGACGTCCGTATGGAGGAGGGTTCGTTGCGCGTCGACGCGAACGTCTCCGTGCGTCCCGAGGGGGCCGAGGAGTTCGGTGCCAAGGTCGAGGTGAAGAACATGAACTCGGTCCGCTCCGTCGCCCGCGCCCTCGAGTACGAGGAGCTTCGTCAGCGAGAGGCGCTGGACAAAGGCGAGGTGCTCGTTCAGGAGACGCGGCACTTCGACGAGAAGACGGGTACGACCTCATCGCTCAGGACCAAGGAGTTCGCGTTCGACTACCGCTATTTCCCGGAACCCGACATGGTCCCGTTCGAGCCGGCCGGTGCTTGGGTGGACAGCGTCATCGGCAAGCTTCCGGAACTACCTGCCGCGCGCCGGGAGCGGTTCGCGGCCGACTACGGGCTCGGCGACAAGGACATCGAAGTGCTGACGTCGTCGCGTGCGACGGGGGATTGGTTCGAACGCGCGGCGACCGCCTACGGGGGCGATGCGAAGAAGGTGGTGAACTGGATCATCGCCGACCTCTACGGACTCCTCAACGAGGCCGGGATGGAGCTCGGCGAGAGCAAGATCGCGCCCGAGCAACTGGCCGCTCTCGTGAGGCTCGTCGACGGCGGGACGATCTCGGGGAAGCAGGCGAAGTTGGTCCTCGCCGGCATGTTCGAAGGCGGGGAGGACCCCGAGAAGGTCGCCGAGGAGAAGGGCCTCCGGCAGGTGTCGGATGAGGGGGCCATCGAGTCGGCGGTCGACAGCGTGATAGCCGAGAACGCCGACGCCGCCGACAAGGTACGGGGCGGCAATCTCGGCACCATCGGGTTCCTCGTCGGCCAGGTGATGAAGAAGACGAAGGGGCAGGCCAACCCGGGCATGGTCAACGACCTGCTCCGCCGCAAACTGACCTAACCCACTCGAAGTTGGCGCGGCGCCGGCCTCGCAGGGCTCGGGCCGCTACTGGACGTTCTGTCCCAGAGTGCCACCCGATGTTGCTGAATGTCGTCCAAAGGTTACGCAGCGTGATGGCCGTACCTCCAACCCCGCAGGTTCCGACGTTCGCGGGAGATCGGAAGGGAGGGAACATGAAGGTTCGAACCATGCTGGTCACGGTTCTGACGGCACTCGGCTCGCTCGCTCTCGTAGCGGCACCGGCCCAGGCAGGCGAGGTCTGCTACGACGTTCAGGTGAACGTCCAGGGTGAGGCGGTTGTCAGCGAAGCTGGTTGTCAGGAGCTCCCGATCTAGGGAGAAGGAAAGACACAGAGCGCCAGGAGGCCCCGGTTCGCCGGGGCCTCCACTCGTTCGTGAGCCCGGCGCTTATCAGCGGTCGGCGAGTGTGATCGCCAGTTCCAGCAGCATCCGGGTGTGGGGGGCCTTGATGTCGCGGGCCAGCACGGTTTCTATGCGGGCCAGCCGATACTCGAGCGTGTGCCGGTGGACGTACAGGTCGCGCGCCGCGGCGGCGACGGACTGCCCGGCCGCGTAGAAAGCCTCCAGCGACTTCAGAAGTTCGCTTCCGAGAGGATCCTGCAGGAGGGGGCCGAGTTGTGCGCCGACGAACGCCTTCCTGTCCTCTTCCGGCCCCGCCAGCACCATGGCGAGAGGCACCACTTCCTCGTAGAGAACCTGCGGTCTCTTGAGATGCAGAGCCACCTGGAGAGCGGCGTTGGCGCGCCGGTATCCGGTCGTGGTGTCCTCCGCAGACGCGAGTCCTATCGGTTCGATCTCTATCGAGGGGGCTGTTTCTCCGGGGAGGAAAGCGATGATCCTGCGGCCGACGCGACCCACCACGCCTGCCGCCGCGCTCCTCCGAAGGAGCCGCACCTGATCGCCGACATCGCCGTCGGTGCGAGCGACCGCGCACCACTTGAGAGCCTTGAGATCGATGCCCCTCTGTTCGGCGCGCTCCTCATGTCTGCGGTCCGCCCGCCGCAGCCCCGCGAGCGTTTCGACGAGCACCTGCATGTCGTGTTCCTCGTCCGCGACACGAGCCTCTTCCACCTCTAGATACCCGGCGGAGAGAGCGGACACGGCTTGCTGCAGTAGGAGGATCGTGGCCTTGAGGAAGGTGCTCTGGATCTGTGCACGCGCCGCGCTGTCTTCAGGGGACAGTTCCATCACCTTGTTCCACAGAACCTCCGTCGCGACGAGGTTCGCCAACAGCACTTCGTGCAGGGGGAAGCCCTGTCCGGCTCTGCGCCGTCCGACGTCTCGTAAGGCCTCGTAGAAGTCCGACGCGGTCAACGTCCCCCGCACTATCCCGGTGGCCATGAGGACGCTGCCGCCAGCCCATTCCCGCACCCCTTCGATGACCTCCTCGGAGGCGTCGGCGTAGCTTGGGATGCGCTCTCGGTAGGCGGCCAGCATCTCGTCGACCAACCCGTCCAGGCTCGCCTCGAGGGTGTCGGCGACCTTGATCACGGCCTCTTCCGTCGCGGCGAACGACAGCTCGGCGACGGGCGCGTCCGGATCCATCATCAAAGCCTAATGGGCCTGCGAGGCAGGGTTCTGTACCTGCTTGGTCCGCTGCAGATCGCCGGCGCGCATACCGCCCGAAACCATCCCCCGATGGGGTGAAGAGGGCAGGAGGCCCCTGCTCCGCGGCGAACCTATTTCCCATGACGAATCCACTCAGAACATCCGTGATCCTTGCCGCCGCGCTCACTGTGCTAGGCGGGGCGTTCCCTTCTCCGGCTGCACCCGCGCCGCCGCCCGAGCGCGACGCGGACGCATCCGACAACGTGAAGCTCGTTGCCGAGTTCCCTTACAAGAACGAGGCGCAGGACTTCTTCTCGGGCGGAACCGACATCGATTTCTCCGGCAAGTACATCTACGCGATGCAGCAGGGCTTGGAGGGCGGCGGCGTCCACGTGATCAAGAACGGAGCCACGCCGAAGAAGGTCGCCTTCATCCCGTGTCCCGGTGGGCAGAACGACGTTGCCGTCGTGAAGCCCGGCTTGATCGCGCTCGGGTACCACGAGTCCACCTGTGCGGGGGCCCCGGGCGGCGGGATCCGACTGATCGACGTGAAGAACCCGAAGAGGCCTAAGTTCCTCGGTGCGGTGAACGATCTGCCGGGCGGGACCCACACCCTGAGCGTCTACCCCGGCGAGGACATCATCTACGCGAGCCCCGGTGGGCTACCCAACAACGGCGGCGGCGTCGAACAGATCATCGACGTCTCCAACCCCAAGAAGCCCGAGGTCGCCGCGACCTTCACGCCGAACCAGAGCGGTTGCCACGACGTCACCTTCTACGTCTCCGGGAAGACCAAACTCGGCTTCTGCGCCGGTCTGGGAGAGGCACAGATCTGGGACGTGTCCGACCCCCTGGCACCGGTCATCCTGAGTCACGTCGCCGATCCGGTCGCGCAGTTCCCGCACTCCATCGCGGTCAGTCACGACGCGAAGCTGATGCTCGTCGGCGACGAGGCGGTGGCCGGCAACGAGTGCGTCGGCGGCCCCACCGGAGCCATAGTCGCGTACGACATCTCCGACCCGGCGCTGCCCGTTCCCCAGGGCTACTACGGGCTTGACCGTTCCCCTATGTACCCGGCCGGTTCTCCCGATATCCCCGACAACCCGGTCACCGGTCCGGGACGGAACACCTGGTGCTCGGCTCACCTCTTCAACTTCGTACCGGGCACCTACACGCTGGTCGGCTCCTGGTACGCCGGCGGCATGAACGTCGTCGACTGGACCGACCCGACGTCTCCCGTCGAGCTGGCTCACTACATGGGCAATGGCGACGACATCACGAACTACTGGTCGGCCTATTGGTACGACGGAAAGATCTGGGCGAACGACCGCGTCAAGGGTCTCGACGTGTTCACCGTCAAGGGCCTGAAGGAACAGAAACACCAGCACTGAATCACAGGGACGACGGAACCTAGGAGGACGAAGATGGGCGGACGGCTCCGCATCGTGGCGGGCACCACGGCTCTACTGGTACTTGGTCTCTATCCGGCGCAGGCACAACAGGCGCCGGCGATAGACAAGACCGACAACGTCAAGCACATCGAGCAGTTCGCCTATGACGGAGGTACGGAGCTCACTGCTGTCGGAAAGTTCGTCTACTCCGGTGAGCTCGACGGCGATGCTGTCTTCGACAGCCGGGGTAACAAGCCCGAAGAGGGCGGGATGCACATCTTCAACGTCGCCGGGAAGAACCCAAAGGAGGTGGGTTTCCTGCACTGCCCCGGTAACGACAACGACGTCGAGGCGGTTCGCCCCGGCCTCGTTCTGATGGGCTTCCACGAGAACAAGTGCGCGCCCTCCGCGGGCAACGGCTTCATGGTCGTCGACACGAGCAACCCCAAGAAGCCTCGCGTCGTGAGCTCGATCAACACGGGCAAGAACCACACCTTCAAGCCGGTCCCCGGGACGACGCTCGTGTACACGGCCGGTGGTGGTCTCGGGCCCGGTAACAATCACGGCCCCGTCGTAGTGGACCTCAAGAATCCTTCGAAGCCCAAGGTCGTGGCCGAGCCGAAGACGATCACGATGGACTGCCACGACATCTCCTTCCGGGTGGCGGACGACGGCGACCGTCAACTCGGATTCTGTGCAGGTGCTGTAGGTACGGGCGAGGTTCAGATATGGGACATCACAGACCCGCTTGCACCGGAGACGATCGGCCGCATCGTCAACCCGGCGATCCAGTACTCCCACTACGCGATCGCGTCGCCGGATGGGCAACTCCTGGCCATCGACGACGAGGCGTTCGCCGCCCACGAGTGTCACACTGGACAGTCGCCGACCGGTCGTGTCTGGATCTACGACATCAGCAACCCGGAGCTCCCACTTGTCCAGGGCAGCTTCGCGGCGAAGCGGGGCGGAGACGGAACCCTCGGCACCTATCCTGGATGGATCGAGTCGTGGTGCCTCTCGCATGGGCTCGACTGGATGCCGAACTCCAGGAACCTCGCCGTCACCTGGTTCACCGGTGGCTGGAGCGTCCTCAACGTCGACGATCCGATGAGTCCGGCGGAGGTCGCTCATTTCCAGGCTGAGGACTCCGCGACATATTCGGCCTATTGGCACGACGGTCGCCTGTACACGAACGACACCCTGCGGGGCATGGACGTGTTCCAGATCTCGGGGCTCAAGAAGCAGAAGTCTTAACTCGACAGCCGACGAAAGGTCTCTCGTGAAGACGCTACGTAACGGTCTCGTCCTCACGCTCTCCGCGATGCTCATCGCGAGCTTCACTGCGGGAGCAACAGCAGTAGCCGGGCCCGGCGAGCCGCCCAAGACGGGGTTCGAGGAGTCGGGTGGCGCCGAGTGGACGACGCACGAGCAGGAGCTCGAGTTCCTCGATGCGGTCGACTCGATGTCGAAACGCGTCGAGATCGATGTGATCGGGAAGACGAAGGAGGGTCGCCCGCTACATCTCGTGCAGCTGGGCGATCCGGCTCCGCGTTCGGTTAGAAGCGCCACCAAGGTGCCGACCATCCTCTACGTGTGCAGTCAGCACGGTAACGAGCCGGCCGGGCGCGAGACCTGCCTGCGGCTCCTTCGGGATCTCGCCTTCACCGACGATCCCAAGCTCGTGGAGCAGCTCCGCAACATGACGATCCTGTTCGTGCCGACGGCGAACCCGGACGGGCGCGCCGCGAACACCCGCGGCAACTCGGACGGGACGGACATCAATCGCGACCACCTGAATCTCGTCACTCCGGAGGGTCAAGCGATGGGCGAGGTCGTGCGCGATTGGAAGCCCGATCTATCCCTCGACCTTCACGAGTACGGTCCTTCGATCCCCGTGCTCTACGACGACGAATTGCTCTATCTCTGGCCGAGGAACCTGAACGTCGATCAGAAGGTCCACGATCTGGCGCACGAGCTGGCGAACGAGTACATCGAGCCCGCTGCAGAGGAGGCCGGCTACAGCGCCGACGAGTACGGCCAGTACGAGGTTGCCGATCAGGACATCCATCAGTCTGCCGGAGACGGAGACGAGGGGATCATGCGCAACGCGATGGGGTTACGCCACTCGCTCGGCGTCCTGGTTGAGACGGCGGTGAGCGAGGACCCGCGCAATGGCCCCCAGGAGGTGATCGACGTCGCCGCCCTGCAGAACCGGCGCGTGGACGCTCACATGGTGGTGGCGCTCGAGGCCCTGCGCTTCTTCCGCGAAAAGGGGACCGAGGTCGCCAAAGAGACCTCCCTCGCGATGAAGCGCAAGACGCTCGAGGGGAAGACCGGGAGCGCGCCCGTCTACTTCGGCGGCGCCGACAACCAGGAGCCCGAGGCCGAGGCGGTCGTGGACCCGCCGCCGTGCGGCTACCGGCTGACGGGCGAACAGAAGGGCGAGGTCGCCACCACGCTGAAGATCCTCGGCATCAAGGCGAGGGGGACGTTCGTCTCGATGGCCCAACCGGCCGAGCCGGTGATCCCGCTACTGCTGGACGAGCGCGGCACGCGCCATTCGGTAACCGCCGAGCCCCTAACAGAGTGCTAACGGACTGCTAACCACCACTCACGCTGCCGCTCGGCCCCGCCGCTCGCCCCGCCGCTCGCCCCGCCGCCCACGCCCTGTCTTCCGTCCTTTGTTGCGGGGGAGCACGTTGACGCAGGTCTCCGCAACAAAGAAGTGAACTAGTTCACAGCGCTCAGGGTGATCCGATGGTCAACTCCGCCGATGCGCAGCTACTCCTTCGATGCAAGCCTGGGGACGATCGGCGCCGGACAGTTCGGACTCTTCGCGCGGGACCAGGCATACGGCGCGGGGCTCGACGACGCGGCGATCCGACGCCGCCAGAGGGATGGATGGATCACAGAGGTGCTGAAAGACGTCTTTCTGCTCCCAGGATTCCCTCCTAGTCTCGAACAGCGTGTCCTTGCACACGTCCTTTGGTGCGGGCGGGACTCGTCGTTCGTTTCACACCGATGTGAGGCAGAACTTCTGGGCCTCGGCGAGTCTCGGCATTGCCCCATAGAGCTGACTACGACCCGACAGCGCCGGGCGATCCCGAGCTCGGTGATTCACCGCGTTCCGGTGGTCCAGCCCGTCCATCGCTGGTCCATCGGTCCGATCCCGGCGATCGCTCCGGCCAAACTCGCTCTGGATCTGGGCGCCACGCTTCCCTGGGACGCCTATGAGGCCACGGTCGAGGAGATGCTCCTGCGGACCCTCCTCACTCTCCCCCGAGCACGGTGGGAACTCGCTACGTTCGGTGGCCAAGGTGTGAGAGGCACCGCGTTCCTCAGGCGCTTCCTCGACGATCGACCACCCGGATACAAACCCCTGAAGAGTCCGCTCGAACTCCGAGTTCGACGAGAGTTGAAGAAGGCCGGGTTCCCCGAGCCGCTCTACGAGTATCCGATCCGACTGAGCGATGGCACAGTGGTGCACCCGGATTTCTCCTGGTTGCCGAGTAAGAGCACAGTGGAGGCCGAGAGCTACCGATGGCACGGCGGCCGCGCCGCTTTCGATCGGGACATTGATCGTTACGCTGCCATGCGCCGCGATGGGTGGACGGTTATCCAAGTGACCAGCACGATCCTCGACCGTCGGTTAGACACCTTCCTTGCGGATGTGCGAACCGCGCTCGGGTCGTGAGATTTGTTGCGTGCACCCGCTCGGATGTCGGTGACCGCAACAAAGAAGGAACAAGCGCGCGGAGGGCCGGGGCCGGGGGGCGCGGGCGCGGCTCCGTCTAGCTCAGCAGGTCGGCTATGCGGGTTACGCCTTCCATCAGATCCTCGTCGCTCAGCGCGTAGGAGAGGCGCGCGTAGCCGGGCGCGCCGAAGCCTTCGCCGGGCACGATCGCCACGCGGGCCTCATCCAGGATGACCTCGGCGAGGTCGACAGTGTTCGTGATCGTCCGGCCGGCGACATCTCTTCCGATCCACTCCTTGAACGACGGGAACGCGTAGAAGGCCCCCTGCGGTTCGATGCAGCTAACGCCCGGGATCTCGTTCAGCATCTTGTGCATCGTCATGCGGCGGCGGTCGAAGGCCTCGCGCATCATCTCCACCGCGGCGAGGTCTCCAGTAACGGCGGCGAGCGCAGCAGCTTGCGCCACGTTAGAGACGTTCGACGTCACGTGCGACTGAAGCGATGACGCGGCGGTGACGATGTCCTTCGGGCCGATCATCCATCCGACACGCCAGCCGGTCATGGCGTAGGTCTTGGCGACGCCGTTCACGACGATGGTGGTGTCTGCCAACTCGGGCACCTCGACGGGCATCGAGGAGAAGGATGCGTCACCGTAGGTGAGATGCTCGTAGATCTCGTCCGTGAGGACCCAGATGCCGTGCTTGTGAGCCCAGCGGCCGATCTCCGCGACCTCGCTGCGTGAATAGACCGCGCCGGTGGGGTTGGAGGGAGATACGAACAGCAGCATCTTGGTTCGTTCGGTCCGGTTCGCCTCGAGTTGGTCGAGCGTCACCTTGAAGCCGGATCCCTCGTCGGTGGGTATCTCGACCACCCGGCCCCCACAGATCCGGATGACCTCGGGATAACTCACCC
>JBOGXG010000067.1:0-6276 GCA_050694195.1 Actinomycetota bacterium
TGACAAGTGCCTCGACCGCACCAGCGATGGCCCCGAGCGCTACCGCCAGCAGCGCGGCCACCAACAGCTGGACCGTGATCCCTAGCGCGAAGAGACCGATCCCGAGCGGGCCGCCGTCCGAGATCATCCTTTCGATGAGCTCAAGGATCAGGAACGCGCAGCACTGACAGGCGGCCAGTCGGACCGCGAGATGTCTGAAGCGATGCCCCCCCTTGGAAGAGGGAGAGACAGCGGTGGTGAAGATGAGGCCGACGAGGCCCGCCATGATGGCCCCCGTAGCAAGGGCCGCAAAGACATCCCAGTAGCGGTGGCCGGTTGATGCTAGGAGTTCAGCTCGTGCGTGGGGGTCGGGTGAAGCTGTCCAGTACGTGAGCGCATGCCCAGCGGCGGTGCCGAACGCCGCAAAAGCGCCTATGCGCACCCGACCCCAGAAACGCAACGGCGAGCTCGTCACCCGTTCACCGTGACCTTCACTTCGGCGGTCGTGTTCGTGAATTTGTCGATGCGCGCCTCGATCGACAAGGTCCAGTCACCGGGAATCGTGAGTTGGTGGCCCTGTACGACGAAGTGCCCGGGCGCCAGCTTCCTCCCGGTAGCAACGATCGGTCCGATGTCCTCGGCGGGCATCCGGAAGCGAACCTTCATCCCCTTGATCTCGACCGGAGTCCCTTCGGGAGTTGTGGCCGTGAGATGGATGATGTTCTCGCCAACGCGGTTGGGATCGATGATGACATTCAGTGTGTCGGTCCCCATCGCGACATCAGCGATGAATGGTCCCGATACCCCGGCTTCGGTCTTTGCAGGAGGAAGATTCACGAGCAAGGCGGTAAGAGCGATGACGACGGCGCCGAGCGCGACTTCTGTCCTTACGACCTTGCGCAAGGTCGTCAAGGGCCTATCACCGTCGTTCTCGGCCGCCACCGCCTTCTCGATACGGGGCTTGAGGGCGCGGTTGTTCACTGCGCCCATGACGAGAAGCGGGATGAAGACGCCGATCTTGGTCAGAAGCACCAAGCCGTACGGCGCGTCGACGAAGGCCCGCCACGCTTGGACCTCGATCCACGTTCGATAGACACCGGTGATGACGAGTACCACCACCGCGGCCAGGGCGACATCGGAGAACCGAGATACGACCGGTCCAAGGATCTTGACGCGCGACTCAGCTGCAACGGAGCTGACGGCCCGGTAACCGATCGCGATAAGCACAACGAGTCCGCCCATCCAGATAGCGCCCGCCAGAAGGTGGAGCGCGTCGGCCGGGACGTTGAGCCACACTGGCGACGTCGCGCCCGCGTGGCCACTGAGGCCCGGAGTCCCCGCGACGACCAGCAACAGCATCGCGGCCGCCACCGTGACCCAACCGGGCATCGACAATCCGCCGAAGAGGCCTGGGGGCTCGAACGCCCCCACCGTGGAGGCATGCCGCAGTGGCCAGCGACCGCGATCCGAGCCCGCCCGCGACAGGGCGACCCATCCGCCGGCAAGCACGCACAGAGTCGCTAATCGCAGCAACGCGACCATCCCGAAGCGGGTCCCCAGAAGGTCTCCCGCGATCCCAGGGGAGAACGCCTTCACCAGGCCCACATCGGCAGCGCTCGCGCCTTGGAGGAAGAATCCAAAGAAGGTGGCGAGAATGGCGCCCCACCAAGCGGCGACCATCAGCTTGCGCCAGCGCGACACGAATTCGCCGTCGACCTCATTGCTACCAGGGCCACCGGTGCTGCGCGACCACACCAGCCACACGAAGAAGAAGCCGCCGATCAGAGCAAAGAGAGCGGCGAAGTGGACCCAGCGCATCACTCCGAAGAGGTATTGCTCTAGCGCGCCGCTGCCACCGTCGCCGGACAGCAACAGCTCGCCGATTCCTTCGGGGCGTTCGCCCGGTCGACCTATATGGAAAACGAATGCGCCATCGATCGGATGAGAGTCGGACGAGATCACGCGATAGGTGACCGTGTAGGTCCCATCAGGCAGGTCCGGTTGTAGGGCTACCGTGACGGCTTCAGCCTTACCGCCGGCGTGTGTGGCTTCGCCCTCGTCGACACGATCGGCGTCGGTGTCATGGACCCGAAGCGCACCGAAGGCGAGCTCGACTGGCTCGCTAAAGGTGACCGTTACCGAGTCGGGGGCGGTCTCAAGGACCTGGTCAGCCACGGGATCCGTGGAAGACAGAAGCGCGTGCGCCTGTGCGGGAGTTGGCAGCAATACTCCCAACATGAGCGCGGCGAGCAGAAGCCCGCGTGTAAGCCGCGTGGGCGAATCATGCTGTGCGCGCATCGAGCTTCCTCGGGCTCGCACGCGTTGACGCGCCTGTAGGCGCATTGCGATCCCCTTTCCCGTTTGACCTGTGCGGCGGCGACGCGCCGCGGACACTGGATCAGCAGGGGTGAGGCGGGCCCCTCCGGACGACAGGTAGGAGCGAAGATGAACGAAGGATCATGACCACCTGGCTGCGTAGGACCAGTGCGCCATCGGTGCGTTCTTGGGGCGCAGGAGACCCAAACAGCGTATCGATCGCGTACTCAACGCCCTTGAGCAGCACGGCTCCCAGAGCCGCGGCAAACAGTTGGGTGGCGATAGCCAACGCGATCGGTAACCCGAACCCATCCCCGAGCGCGTTATGGGCCACTAAGAGACGCTCACTTACCTCAAGGAAAACGTAGCCCCCCACCTGCATCAAGCACATGAGCGCAAACAGTGTCCAGGTGCTCAAGGCACCGAGTCGGGGTCCAACTGTCGTGCGATGGCGAACGAACGCGCCCACTGAGAGGGTCGCCGAGATCACCAGAAGGGCCGCCACGAGCGGGAAATAACGATGACCGGTCGCCTCCAGCAAGTGAGCGCGCGCGTGCGCGTCGGTCTCGACCAGCGCGAAGGCCAAATGATGTCCCCCGAGTAGGCCGAGAGCGGCTACCCCCGCCGCTGCAACGAGATGCTTCCGGTTCCCAACGATTACTTGATGATAGCCAATCCGGGGCTAGAGACTCCCGACCGCCCGGCGCGGGAAGGTCGCCGCCATGCTGGAAATCAGGCGAAGGACCGATTCGAGCAGGGCCAGGCGTCCGGCGCTCTCGCATGGGTCGCTTCTGTGGCGTGGTGGCAGGGAGGTTTGGTGGCTGGCTCAGGATCGACCGAGGGGTACGCAACCCCCCTCTCGCCGGTCTACTTCGGGAGATCCGTCCAGCCGTCGCAACTGGCCACCTCTGATCGTCGTCCGAGACTCGACTAGGTTCGACAGAGTGGTTGGCATGACGAGGTCAGACGCGTTCCATATCGGTCGTGCATGTTGTGCCGGCGCCGGCGTGATCCACGCAGCTGCGATCCCCGGGAAGTCGTAGGTGGCGTCGGGGTCCACGAAGATTTCGAACTCCTCAGAGCCATCCTTCAAAGTGAAGCTTTCGACCTCTCCGAATCCGGTGCCCGTTCGGATGTCGACGACCAACCCGATGATCTCCCTGCTGTCCTCGGCAGCTCGGTCGTTGCCACACGACGCGCCCAGTGCCAGCATCAGAACAACGATGTAATCCCGCTTCATGACGATGGTCGCCTAAGGACTTCGCAATAGTGCCGTCAGTTCGCTCGGTGCGACGCTGCCTTCGTATTTCGCCGCCACGCGGCCTTTGCCGTCGGTCACGAAGACCCAGGGCTCGGACGGAAGACCCCAGGCCGTGACGGCCGGGACCGGTTCGAGTTTCTCGGGAACCTTGTCGAGGTCGTAGGGCTCGATGTGGATGAAATTGACCTTGGGGAACTCTTTGGCGACGTCCTTGACGATCGACAACGTGGGCCCGCAGACCTGCGACGTACAGAACTTCGGAGTCGCGAAAACGATGACAGTGGGCTTTCCCGACTTGAGTGCATCCGCGATCGAGAGCTTGTAGAGACGAGGGTCGGGATTCGAATCGGTCGAGATCTCGGACAGGTCTGCAACATCTGCGGCCGTGGGAGTATCCACACTCGGTGCGGGCTCGCCGATCACCGGGGTCGTGCCGTCCTTCCTGACGTCAACCGTGGTCGTGACGGTCTCGTCATAGCCGCCCCCGCTCACATCGATGATCGCCTCCCACTGACCGGCGGCGTCAAAGGTCGCCTCGCCCGCCCATAGCCCTTGTATGGGTTTGATCGTCCAGAGAAACGACATGTCTGTCTCCGAACTAGGTTGATCCCGTCCGGGAGCCACGAAACTGACATGGAGCTCGGTCTCAGGGGAACGCAAGGGCGCGTCATTGTCGTCGATCAGTCCTATCTGCAGACGGTTGTCACCGACCACGATCTCGGACGAGGCCACGACGGGGAAGAGACTCTGACCATCGGTGGGAACGCCAGGCTGTTCAGGTAAGGACGCTGGCTCATCACCTCCGCATGCCACAAGCACGAGAGCCGCCGCTATGACGCCGAAGATCGGTCTGCGCACTACTGCTCCTCCTCCGAGTTGGAATTCATCCGCCTAATCAAGATGTCGATGTTGGAAATGAGCTCGTCCTCCGACACTGCACCGAGGATGACCGTGCCCTGCTGCTCGCCAGAGCCCCCACCTGAGATCGCGCCGATGAACGACCAGCGATGATCGACGAAGAAGGTCTCAGGCAACCCCTTCACCCCGAAATCCCTCGTCAGTGTCTGATCCAGATCGCGCACGACCGGATAGGTGATGCCGAACTCCCTGACGAAGGCTCGAGCATCGGACTCAGCGTCCTTGATGTTGACGCCAAGGAACATGACGCCTTCGTCGCGATAGGCCTTCCAGGCCCTCTCGAACAGGGGTGCTTCCTCGCGGCACGGGATGCACCACGAAGCCCAGAAGTTGATCACCACGGGATGACCCTTGAGGTCCTCATCGCTCAGGACACCGGAACCGTCGAGCAGCGGCAACTCGAAGCGCGGCGCGGGTCTACCTGCCTCGGCTTGACTGCCGGAACGGAACACCGCCAGCGACAGCAGCCCCATGAAGCCCAGGGCCGGGATGAGGGCAAGCGAGATCCTTAACCAGCGGCGACGGGGTGTTTTGACCGCGGGGGAGGCGAGCTCGACGTCGGTCACCGCGACGCCGCCTCCTTGCTGTCCTGCCCAGACCACTGCCACATCGCGACGGCGATGGCCACAGCCACGATGGCCCCGGCAACGAGAAGCGTCACTTTTCCCCCAGACGATCCGGCGGCGCGTTGAACGAGTGTGGTGAAGCGGGTCATTGCCCCGACCAGCGGGTCGTCGCCCAGCGACCGAGCCGGGGTCCAGATAACGCGCGCCCAGTAATAGGTGAGGTAAGCGCCTGCGATCAACAGCAGGCCCGACGCGATGCGATGCATATGAGGGAGGAGACTTTTCAACCGGCGCGCGAGACCGTCGCGAGCCAGGGCCGCGCCGAGCGACAGGGCCATCAACATGGTCGCCATGCCGAAGGCGTAGGCACCGAAGACGACGGTGCCCTCGACCACGCTAGCGGTTGCAAGCGACGCTCCGACCAGGGCGACGAAGATCGGAAGGGTGCACCCGAGAGAGCAGATCGCGTAGGCCGCCCCGAACCACACCATCGTAGCCGGTCGTCTCCGACGCTCGACGGTGAGGGGCCGGCGCGGGCTGAGATAGACGCTTCGACCCATGAGACCGGCGATAGCAGCAAGGATCATCAATACTCCGACGACGAGTCCCGCCCACGGGATCGCGCCGGTGAGCTGCGTCACCCCGTAGGCGATCGGAACACCGACGATCGCGAACACAGCGAGGAATCCCGCCGAGACCAGAAGCCCCACCAGCAGTCCTTGACCGACGCGCGCCGGAGCACGGGGCAGATCATCCTCGTCGGCACCGACGTAGAACGATAGGAACGCAGGTAGCAGCGGGAACCCACATGGGTTAACGCTCGCAAGAGCACCTGCGACCAATGCCAAGGCCAAGGGCATCGACCTAGCTCATCGCCTTCTCGACCGCGGGGATCAGGTCAGTGGGCTCGACATACATGAGACCGCCGTTGTCCGGCGCCCCGTAATCGCGCACCCAGATGACCTTGCCGTCCTTGTCAACAAGCACGAACGTGTGGCCGGGCTCGCCGCCCATCTGCCACTTCATCACGTCGTAGTCGTTAGACACCGAGGCACCTTCGTCGCTAAGCAGCGGAAGGGAGATGTCTTCGTCCTTGGCAGCGTCTTCCCACGCCTCCACCGGGTCCGTGGCGATGCTAACGAGCTCGACGTCCAGAGCCTTGAAATCTTCATCTCTTTGCAAGTCGACCACCTGCAGTACGCAAGGTTGTCACCCAGGGCCCATGCTGAAGTAGAG
>JBOGXG010000068.1:0-10584 GCA_050694195.1 Actinomycetota bacterium
GGTGAAGGTCGGCGACGTTATCCAGTCCGGCCCGGGCGCAGACATCCGGCCCGGCAATGCGTTGCCGCTCAGGAACATCCCCGTCGGTACCGTCGTCCACAACGTCGAGTTGAAGCCCGGAGCCGGCGGCAAGATGGCTCGGTCGGCGGGATCATCGGTGCAGCTCGTCGCGAAGGAAGGGAAGCACGCGACGCTCCGCCTCCCCTCCGGCGAGATGCGAATGGTGCCGCTGGATTGCCGGGCCACGGTCGGCGAGGTCGGGAACACGGAGGCGGAGCTCGTGTCCGTCGGTAAGGCCGGTCGCAATCGCTGGAAGAACAAGCGTCCCAAGGTACGTGGTGTCGCGATGAACCCCGTTGACCATCCTCTGGGTGGAGGCGAGGGGAAATCGTCCGGTGGACGCCACCCGGTCAGCCCGTGGGGTAAGCCGGAGGGCCGCACCCGCAAGAAGAAGCAGTCGGACGACCTGATCGTCAGACGCCGACGCAGCAGGAAGAGGGGCAGATAGTGCCGAGGTCGCTGAAGAAAGGTCCGTTCGTCGACGACCACCTTCTCGTCAAGGTCGTCGAGATGAACAAGAGGAACGAGAAGCGGGTCATCAAGACCTGGTCGAGGCGGTCGACGGTGATCCCCGAGATGGTTGGGCACACCATCGCGGTTCACGACGGACGTAAGCACGTTCCGGTGTACGTGACCGAGTCGATGGTGGGCCACAAGTTGGGTGAGTTCGCTCCTACCCGCGCGTTCCGCACGCACGGTGGCGGCGAGAAATCGGCAAAGGTCAGGTAGAGACGTGGCAACCAAGATCGCACCAGACGCTCAGGAGGCCATAGCGACGGCCCGCTTCGTTCGGACGTCGCCAACCAAGGCACGTCAGGTCGTCGACATCATCAGGGGCCGGCATGTCGAGGACGCTCTCCGCGTGCTTCGGTTCAACGAGCGTGGGGCCTCGGCCACCGTCGCAAAGGTCCTCAGATCGGCGATCGCCAACGCGGAGCACAATAGGTCGCTTCCCAGCGATGAACTAGTGGTCGCGCGCGCCTGGGTCGACGAGGGCCCGACGCTCAAGCGTTTCCGACCCCGAGCCATGGGGCGGGCGACCCGCGTGCGGAAGCGTACCTGCCACATCTCGGTCGTCGTGGGCCGCTCGAGCGAGTTCTTCGAGGATCTCGTGACGACGGTCGACGAGCCCACCGAGGAAGAGAAGCCCAAGGAAACAACGCGCAAGAAAACAACCCGGAAGAAGACGACGTCGAAGAAAACGACGGCTAAGAAGACCACTCGCAAGAGCCCTACTGGTAAAGGTTCTGGGCGGGCGGGTGGCTCGCAGAGCCAAGCCGCCGGTGACAAAAAGACCACGGCGAAGAAAACGACGGCCAAGAAAGGCGCGACGGAACCGGACGAGGCCGAGTCGAAGTCAGACGCCGAGACGAACGAGGAGGAGGCCTGATGGGTCAGAAGGTCCACCCCTACGGCTTCCGCCTGGGGATCCACACCGATTGGAAATCTCGCTGGTTCACCGAGAAGCAGTACAAGGAATATCTCGTCGCGGACCTCCGCATCCGGGAGTATCTCCTCGGCCAGCTTCCACACGCGGGTATCAGCCGGATCGACATCGAGCGCACGCGCGAGCGTGTTCGCATCGACGCTCACACCGCGCGCCCCGGGATCGTGATCGGTCGTCGGGGTAGCGAGGCCGAGCGGCTTCGGTCCCATCTCGAGGAGATGGAGTCGAAGCTGTACGGCAAGCCGACCGACGTGCGTCTCAACATCATCGAGGTTAAGCAGCCGGAACTGGACGCCCAGTTGATCGCGCAGGGCGTGGCGGAGCAACTCGTGAGCCGCGTTTCCTTCCGCCGTGCGATGAAGAAGGCGGTAGGAACCGCGATGCGGCACGGCGCCAAGGGCGTGCGCGTGCAGTGTGCCGGTCGGCTCGGTGGAGCGGAGATGAGCCGGACGGAGTGGTACATCGAGGGCCAGATGCCGCTCCATACCCTTCGCGCGGATGTGGACTACGGGTTCTCCGAGGCCCGGACGACCTTCGGCCGCATCGGTGTGAAGGTTTGGATCTACAAGGGTCCGTTCCAGGACATGTACGCGTCGGCGCGCGACGCCGCCCGCCTGAAGAGAGAGGCCGCGCTGGCCGCAGGCGAGACGGTGGGTCGCGGGGCCGAGGACCGCGCCGCGGCATCCAAGGAGAAGCCGAAGCGGCAGGGCACCACGGCCCGCGTCAGCCGGTCGAAATCGTCCGGCGCCAGCCTCAAGCGTCCGGCTCCGGCCTCCGCCAGCGACATCAAGGAAGACGTTCAGGTGACCGGCGAGCAGGCGGCGGCGGTGGACTCATCGCTCGGGAAGGCGTCGTCGGATCCGAAGGACCTGAGTCCGACTGAGCCTGCGGCTCCGCCCGAGACAGATGCGACTCCCGCCGAGGGCGGCAGTGAAGAGGCCTCCAAGCCCGAGGGCGGCGAGTCCTGATGCTTCAACCCAAGAAGACGAAGTTCCGCAAACAGCATCGCGGCCGGATGAAAGGCCAGGCGAAGGGCGGGACATCCGTCAACTTCGGCGACTACGGCCTGATGGCTCTCGAGCCGGCGTGGATCAGCAATCGCCAGATCGAGGCAGCTCGAATCGCGATGACCAGGCACATCCGGAGAGGCGGCAAGGTGTGGATCAACATCTTCCCCGACAAGCCCTATACCAAGAAGCCCGCAGAGACCCGTCAGGGTTCCGGTAAAGGGAACCCCGAGGGATGGGTGGCAGTCGTGAAACCGGGCCGCGTGATGTTCGAGATAGCCGGTGTCCCCGAGCCGCTGGCTCGCGAGGCGATCCGGCTGGCCGCTCACAAGCTTCCGATCAAGTGCCGGTTCGTGGCGCGCGAGCAACCTCTGGAGGTGCAGTGATGGCCAACAAGACCGGTGAGCTCCGTGACCTCACCCAGGATGACCTTCAGAAGCAACTCGTAGAAACGAAGGAGGAACTGTTCAACCTTCGTTTCCAGAACGCCACCGGACAACTCGACAACTACAAGAGGCTGAACGAACTGCGTAAGCAGGTAGCTCGCCTGAAGACCGTTATCCGAGAGCGTGAGCTCAGCGAGGTAGAGCAGGTGAGCGAATGATGAGTACTCCGGAGGAAGAGTTGGAGGCGACGCGAGGCAAGCGCAAGGCCCTCACGGGCCGCGTCGTCTCGGATGCGATGGATAAGACGGTCGTCGTCGTCGTGAGGGACGCGACGTCGCACGCGACGTACAAGAAGATCGTGCGGCGCGACAAGAAGCTCAAGGCGCATGACGAAGGCAACGAGGCCGGTCGGGGTGACCTGGTACGCATCATGGAGACACGACCGCTCTCTAAGTCGAAGCGTTGGCGCGTGGTCGAGATCGTGGAAAAGGCGAAATGATCCAGCAAGAATCAAGGTGTCGGGTCGCGGACAACACGGGCGCGCGTGAAGTGCTCGTCATAAAGGTGCTCGGCGGCTCGCGCCGACGTTATGCCGGTATCGGCGACATCGTCGTATGCGCGGTGAAGGATGCGATCCCAGGCGGCGCGGTCAAGAAGTCGGACGTAGTGAGGGCCGTAGTCGTCAGGACCGCCAAGGAGCGTCGCAGGGGCGACGGTTCTTACATCCGCTTCGACGACAACGCTGTGGTCATCGTGGACAACCAGATGCAGCCGCGCGGAACGCGCATCTTCGGGCCCGTGGCCCGTGAGTTGCGCGAGCGGCGTTTCATGAAGATCATCTCGCTCGCCCCGGAGGTGCTTTAGCCATGTCACTGAAGATCAAGAAGGGCGACAGAGTGGCGGTCATCGCCGGTAAGGACCTCGGCGCCGAGGGACGCGTTCTCGAGGTGATCCCGAGGAAGGGCCGAGTCGTTGTGGAGGGCGTCAACCGGGTTACGCGTCACGAGAAGGTTCGTATGAACCGACGTGGCTCGCAGGAGGGCGGTATCGCCCACAAGGAGAGCGCGATCGACATCTCGAACGTCGCGATCGTGTGCCCGAACGATGGGCCGACCCGTATCGGATACCGGCTCGATGAGGTTTCCGGGGACAAGGTCCGCGTCTGTAAGAAATGTGGAGCGGAGTTGTGATGGCAGCGAAGACGAACGGGTACGTCCCGAGATTGAAGCAACGCTACAACGACGAGTTGCGCCAGCAGCTCCGAGACCAGCTTGACCTCAAGAACATCATGGAGGTTCCCAAGCCCGTGAAAGTGGTCGTGAATATGGGCGTCGGAGAGGCTCCCAAGGACGCCAAGCTGCTCGACGGAGCGATGAAGGACCTCACGACGATCACGGGGCAGAAGCCCTCGATCCGCCGGGCCCGCAAGTCGCTCGCGACCTTCAAGATCCGCGAGGGGATGCCGATCGGCGCAAGCGTGACGATGCGGGGTGACCGGATGTGGGACTTCCTGGACAGGCTCAGCTCGATCGTGTTCCCGAGGATCAGGGACTTCCGGGGGCTCAACCCCAAGTCGTTCGACGGCAAGGGGAACTACAGCTTCGGTCTCACCGAGCAGCTGGTCTTTCCCGAGATCGACTACGACGACATCGACAGCACGAGAGGCATGGACGTGACGATCGTCACGACGGCGAAGGACGACGAGCAGGGGAGGGAGTTGCTGAGAGTGCTCGGCTTCCCGATCAGGCAGACGGCAAGGTTGGAGGCGTAGATGGCTAAGAAGGCGCTGCGCAACAAAGCGGAGAGGAAACCGAAGTTCAAGGTGCGTGAGTACACGCGCTGCCAGCGATGCGGCCGCCCCCGTGCCGTCTATCGCCGGTTCGGGCTCTGCCGCCTTTGTTTCAGAGAGATGGCACACACCGGCGAGATACCCGGCATCACGAAGGCGAGCTGGTAGTTATGACGATGACAGACCCGATCGCGGACATGCTGTCTCGGGTTCGGAACGCGTCGTCGGCCATGCACGACGAGGTTCTCATCCCGCAGTCGAAGATCAAAGAGTCGATCGCTCGGATCCTTGCAGATGAGGGATACGTCGACGGATTCGAGATCGTGACCGATGGCTCCACGCATCCTCAGATCAAGATCCGTCTCCGTTACTCTGCGGAGCGCGAACGAGCGATCGCAGGTATCAGGCGGATCTCCAAGCCGGGACGGCGGATCTATAGGGGGGCCTCCGAGCTCCCTCGCGTGCTCGGCGGCATGGGGGTAGCGATCATCTCCACGTCGCAAGGCGTGATGACGGACAAGCAAGCGCGCCGGGCGAAGGTCGGGGGCGAGGTACTTGCCTATGTTTGGTAGCCGGAGGAAGACATGTCGAGAGTAGGCCAAGCGCCCGTAGCGATCCCCTCTGGGGTAGAAGTAAAGATCGCCGACAGGCGCATCAGCATCAAAGGACCCAAGGGTCAACTGGAGCGCGCCTTCCCCGAAGAGATCGCGGTCGAGCAGGCCGAAGGGGAGATCCGCGTGGCGCGCGCGAACGAGAGCCGTGAGGCCCGCGCCCTCCACGGTCTGGCGCGCAGCTTGATCGCCAATATGGTCGAGGGCGTCACCAACGGCTACCAGAAGAACCTGGAGATCCACGGTGTCGGCTACCGGGCCCAGAAACAGGGGAACGACCTGGAGCTGTCGGTGGGTTTCTCGCACGTGGTTCGCAAAGCGGCGCCGCAGGGCATCGAGTTCGACGTGCCCCAGCCCACCAGGGTGACGGTACGCGGGATCGACAAGGAGCTCGTCGGACAGGTGGCCGCCGAGATCAGGGCGATCAAGAAGCCTGAGCCCTACAAGGCCAAGGGGATCCGGTACGAAGGCGAGCACATCCGGCGCAAGGGCGGCAAGGCCGCCAAGGCCGGAGCGTAGGGACGGGACGACGATGACCACGAACGTTAGAGAGATGGCGCGGATCCGGCGGCACCGCCGCGTCCGCAAGAAGATAATCGGCACGCCCGATCGACCCCGGCTCGCCGTTTATCGCTCCAACCGGCACATCTACGCGCAGGTGATCGACGACGTTGCGGGACGGACGATAGCGTCGGCGTCCTCCCTGGCCCAGACGGGTGAGGGCGATCCTAAAGAGAAGGCGAAGGCGGTCGGCACCGCCGTTGCGGCCGCCGCGAAGGAAGCCGGTATCTCGAGCGTGACGTTCGATCGCGGCGGATTCATGTACCACGGCCGCGTTCGGGCGGTGGCGGAGGGCGCCCGCGAGGGCGGCCTCGAGTTCTAGTGTTCCGGAACACTTAGCAGGCAGGAGGACCGATGGGACGAGGAAGACAAGGCGGACGAGGTTCGCGGGACGACGACCGCTCGCAGTACGAAGAGCGGGTCGTGTCGATCAACCGCGTCGCCAAAGTCGTGAAGGGTGGTCGGCGGTTCTCCTTCACGGCCCTCGTCGTGGTGGGTGACGGGGCCGGCCAGGTAGGTGTCGGCTATGGGAAGGCCCGAGAGGTCCCCGCCGCCATCCAGAAGGGCATCGAGGAGGCGAAGCGCAACTTCTTCCGCGTCCCGATCGTCGGGCAGACGATCACGCATGAGGTGATCGGCGAGGACTCGGGCGGCGTGGTTCTGCTGAAGCCGGCCTCTCCCGGTACCGGTGTTATCGCCGGCGGACCGGTGCGCGCCGTCATCGAGTGCAGCGGGATCAGGGACATACTGTCCAAGTCCCTGGGCTCGGACAATCCCATCAACATCATCCATGCAACGGTTCAGGGGTTGAAGAGCCTCAAGACGCCGGACGAGATCGCGAAGAAACGTGGGAAGACCCCCGAAGAGGTCGCGCCCGCTTATCTTCTGCAGGGGTCGAAGCTCGCCGGAGGCGGCGCAGGGTAGTGGAAGACAACAAGATCGGGAAATGACGAAGAATGGCTAAGCAGTTGAAGATCACGCAGGTCAGGTCCGCGTCCAGCCGTGGAGCCAAGCAGCGGGGAACGATCCGCGCGCTCGGCCTTCGGAGACTGGGACAGACCGTGGTGCATGAGGACAGGCCCGAGATCCGAGGGATGGTTCGAGCGGTCGAGCATCTCATCGAGGTAGAGGAGGTGGGCAAGTGAAGCTTCACGATCTGAAGCCCGCCGAGGGTTCACACAAGCGCAAGCAGCGGGTCGGCCGAGGCGACGGTTCCGGGCGAGGCAAGACGGCCGGACGAGGGACCAAAGGAACGAAGGCGCGGGGCGAGGTGCCGATCGGCTTCGAGGGCGGTCAGATGCCCCTCATCCGCCGCGTTCCGAAACTGAAGGGCTTCACGCCACCGCGACGCAAGCACTTCGGAGCGGTCAACGTGTCCGATCTGGAGAGCCTCGAGGGAACGGACATAGGACCCGACGAGTTCCGGGCCTCGGGGCTCGTCCACAAGCGCGACAAGCTGATCAAGGTCCTGGGCCAAGGTGACATCTCGAAGCCATTGACGGTGCGAGCCCATGCGTTCAGCTCGACGGCGCGATCGAAGATCGAGGCCGCCGGCGGTACGGCAGAGACGATAGAGATCTCGTACGGCGACACGCACAGGAAAGGCCACTCGTGAACCTGCTTGGAGCGTTCGTCAATGCGTTCAAGATCCCGGATCTCCGCAACAAGATCCTGTTCACGGTGCTCATCATCGGCGTCTATCGGTTCGGGGCCCACGTTCCCACGCCGGGGATCGACGTAGAGGCGGCGCAGCAGTTCTCGCAGGGCGCTCAGGGCGGCGTATTCCAGTTCATCAACCTGTTCTCCGGAGGAGCGCTGACGCAACTGGCGATCTTCGCGCTGGGGATCATGCCTTACATCACCTCGTCGATCATCATGCAGCTCCTCACCGTCGTGATCCCGAAGCTCGAGGCGTGGTCGAAAGAGGGTGAGTCCGGCTACAAGAAGATCACCCAGTGGACGCGCTACCTAACGGTCCTGCTGGCGCTTCTTCAATCAACGGGTCTCGCATTCCTGTTCCACAGTGGCCAGTTGGGCCAGACCGGCGCGCAGATCCAGGGGGCCGACCTGATCCCGGATTTCAGTGCTCCGCGGGTCGGGCTGATCGTGCTCTCGCTCACTGCGGGAACGGCTCTCATCATGTGGCTTGGCGAATTGATCACACAGCGAGGTATCGGTAACGGGATGTCGATCCTCATCTTCGCCTCGATCGTCTCGACCCTTCCCAGCGAGGGGAACGGGATCCTTCGTCAGGAGGGACTCGCAACGTTCCTGGTTCTGCTCGGCATCGCCCTGCTCGTCGTTGTTGCGATCGTGATCATGGAGCAGGGACAACGCCGCATCCCGGTGCAGTACGCGAAGCGTGTCGTGGGGCGGAGGATGTACGGCGGCAGTTCGACGTACATCCCCCTCAAGGTGAATCAGGCTGGAGTCATCCCGATCATCTTCGCCTCCAGCGTTCTCTACATACCGTCGTTGCTGCAGAACACCATCCAGAACGAATCGATCCAGAACTTCATATCGAACAACCTTGTGAACTCGGGCAGCCTGACCTACATGATCCTTTATGGACTGATGGTCGTTTTCTTCGCGTACTTCTATACGGCCATCACCTTCAACCCGACGGACGTCGCCGACAACATCAAGAAGTACGGGGGCTTCATCCCGGGCATCCGTCCGGGACGTCAGACAGCGGAGTACCTCGATCGGATCCTCACGAGGATCACCTTGCCGGGTGCCTTGTTCGTCGCGGCGATCGCCTTGATGCCGTCCGTCTTCCTGGCGTTGCAGAACATCCAGCAGATGCCGTTCGGAGGCACCTCGATCCTGATCACCGTGGGCGTAACGCTCGAGACGATGAAACAGATCGAGTCGCAGCTGATGATGCGGCACTATGAAGGCTTCCTGAAGTAGGAAGCGGCCCGGACCTCTCATGCGGATAGTGATCTTCGGCCCCCAAGGGGCAGGCAAGGGAACCCAGAGTGCGCGCATCGCCGAGAAGTACGGGATCCCCGCGATCTCGACCGGCGAGATATTTCGCTGGGCGATGAAAGGACATACGGCTCTGGGGCGGAAGGTGTCGCAATACGTCGACGCGGGGTCCCTCGTCCCCGACGAGTTGACGATCGGAGTGGTGCGCGAACGCCTCGCGGCAGAGGATTGTAAGGATGGTTTCCTCCTCGACGGGTTCCCGCGGAACCTCGACCAAGCTGAAGCTCTGAACAAGATCTCCGACGACACTGGGGGACCGCTCGATGCGGCTCTGGTCATCGAAGTCCCGGAGGACATCTCCCTGCGGAGACTCCTCGGCAGGCGTGTATGCACTCAATGTGGACGCAATTATCACGTCGATGCACCGCCGCGTGAGAACTGGACGTGTGACACGTGTGGCGGTGAGGTTGTGGCGCGCGCCGACGACAACGAGGAGGCAACGATCCGGGCGCGGCTCAAGCTCTATCACGAGCAGACGGAACCGATGAAGGCGTACTACGCAGAGCGCGGCATCCTCAGGGAAGTCAACGGCCTCGGGACGCCCGATGAGGTCTTCGACCGGATCGTGGCGGCGCTCTAGCCGCAGCCGTGGCCGTGATCTACCGGAAGTCGCCGGAGGAGTTGGCCACGATGAGGCGCGGGGGCCGGATCCTGGCGGGCGCCCTTGCGAGGCTCCACGACGAGGTTCGACCTGGTGTCACGACCCTCGATCTCGACCGCACCTTCGAGTCGATCGTCGATGGTGCCGGCGCCCAGGCTTCGTTCAAGGGGTACCGGGGCTTCCCCGCCTCGATCTGCGCATCCCCGAACGACGTCATCGTCCACGGGATCCCCGGCCCGACGACGCTCGACGAGGGCGACGTCATCTCTATAGACCTCGGGGTGCTTCACGAGGGCTTCCACACCGATTCGGCCTGGACGTTCCCGGTGGGGGAGGTCGCGCCGGAGGTTGCCCGGCTCCTTTCGATAACCGAGCAGGCGTTATCGGCGGCGATAGCGGCGTGCACGCCCGGTAACAGGGTGGGAGACGTCGGCTATGCGGTTGAACGCGTAGTGCAGACCGCCGGCTTCTCGCTCGTGCGGGAGTTCGCCGGTCACGGCGTGGGTCGGTCCCTTCATGAGGAGCCGTGGGTTCCGAACTACGGCCCCCCCGGCCGCCGCGAGAGGCTCGCCACCGGGATGACGATCGCGGTCGAACCCATGGTGAATCTTGGAAGAGCGGAGACGAAAACGTTGGAGGACGGCTGGACCGTGGTCACGAGGGACGGGTCGATATCGGCCCATTTCGAGCACACGGTGGCGATCACGGAGAGTGGCCCCGAGGTCCTGACCGCCCCCTGACGGAGCCGTCCGTCCACGGTCCGTTTGTGGCCGCTGACCTGCGGAAACCTCACATCGGAGCGGAACGACGAGGGGGCCGGTTTCTGCTACACTTACAGGCCGGTTCAGACCCAAGTTGGCGCGCGCCCCTTACGGGGCGCTTTCTATGGGCTGGAGCGCAATCGGGGCTCGAGGGAATGTCCTTCGTCGCCCTTCGTTCAATGATGAAGGATCGGACCGCTGTGGCTAAAGCGAAAGCGAAGAACAAAGAGAAGGCCTCTTCCACCGCTAAGGAAGAGGGCATCCAGGTAGAGGGCACGGTGATCGAACCGCTGCCCAACGCCATGTTCCGCGTCGAGTTGGACAACGGCCACAGGGTCCTCGCTCACATCTCCGGGAAGATGCGGATGCA
>JBOGXG010000069.1:0-3654 GCA_050694195.1 Actinomycetota bacterium
TGGTTCCGGCCCGACTGGACGCCCTACCAACCGAGGCCGGCGCCGTCGGCCGACGCGTCGAAACAGCAGGAGATCGAGAACAACAACGAAGTGGCGGTGGCGGTTATGGATCCGCTGCCTGAGGAGCTAGCTGCGGGTTAGATCGATAACCAGTTCCAGGTCCGGAAGGTCGCCTTTGATGTATAGATCGTCGGCCCACTCCGGTTTCTCGTCCAGGACCCCCGAGAAAGCGATGATGCGCGCGTGCGGATACCGCGTGCGGATCGAGCGGGCCGTTGATGCACCATCGAGCGACGGCATCCAGTAATCGAGGAATACCAGGTCCGGCTCGAAGGTCTCGCAGAGCGCGAGTGCGTCGATGCCGTCGACCGCTTCGCGCACCTCTCCTACCCCGTCTTCTACGGAGAACGCGATGCGGAGGAGACTCCGTATTGCTTTGTCGTCATCGACCAGCAGAACCTTCAACGGCTCCAAATGAGTCCCCTCACGTTCGCCCTTTGGTTGGTGGGGCCAAGTGTGGGGCAGGGCGAGGTAAAGAGCCATAAGTAGAAAACGCACGCTCGTGTGGCCCGGCGAGCAGGTTCCCTGCCCGTTCTGACTAGCTCCGGCGCGCCCCCGGGCGGCGCCTGCGGGCGGATACACGGGGGGTCGACGAGCGGCTCCTCCCGTAGGCCAGGGCGAGGCATATCGCCGAGGCCGCACTCGCCCCGATCGAGGTCCAGACCATCGGCTCGTTCTCGACGAGCCACCCGGCCACGAGAGCGACCGTGGATAGGAGTATCAGGGAGAGCGATCCCCCGATGAGATAGGTCACCCGCGCTCGCGCTGGCGCCCCATCGCCGACCGGTCGCGCGCCGCCCGTCCGGGATGCTCTTCGTTCGTGCTCGCTCCCGGTTCGGCGCCTCTGGAGGGAGCCGGTCGGACCGAACGGGCCGGCTCCGAGCGAAGATCGTCGAGAGCACGTTGCTGCTGCTCGAGGAAGCTCTTCAGGCGATTCTTGAGGTCCGCCTCGAACGCTTTCAGCCGCTCTATGTCCGCGTCGAGCGTCCGCTTCCGCGTTGCGTGCTCGCGTTCGGTCTCCGCCGACCTGCGGCTGGATTCCTCCGCGGCGCGCCGAGCTCGTTCCTCCGCCTCGCGGATCAATTGCTCGGCCTTGCGTTTGGCGACAGCGATCGCTTCCTCCGCCGCCTGCTGCGCGGACACGAGGGTCTTCTTCAGCATCGCCTCCGCGTTCCTGCTCGTGGCGACCGACTCGTCCAGCTCACCCACGCGCTGACGGAGCGAGCGATTCTCGCGCTGGAGACGGTCGACCGTCTCGGCGACCTCATCCAGGAAGTCGTCTACCTCTTCCTGGTTGTATCCCCGCCACGCGTCGTTGAACTGTTTCTCATGGATGTCCTGAGCTTCGAGCTCCATGCGAGAAGTATCTCAGACAGGGTCGGGCTTTCAGTAGCAAATCTGACCCTGGATGAGGTTGATGATGATGAAGATGAGGATCGGCGACAGGTCGAGTCCGCCGATCGGCGGTATCACCCTTCGGAACATCCCCATCACGGGTTCGGTCAGGTCGTAAACGATCCTGATCGCGGGGGTCAAGCCGGAGGGCGGCGACCAGAACATGGACGTCCACGACAGAACGATCCTGATAAGCAGGATGATCGTGTAGGCGGTAAGCGCGTAACAGATGATCGCCATCGGGGGGGCGGAGGAGCCTAGCCCTCGTTGAACAAACCGCGCGCATCGAGGAGGCGCTGCTGCTCCTCGGCCGAGACCTGGACCCCCTCGGGCGACAGGAGGAAGACGTTCGGACCTACCGTCTTCATCGAGCCTCGGAGCCCATAGACGAGGCCGCTGGCGAAGTTCTTCAACCGCTTCGCCTCCTCTGGTGGCGTGGTGTCGAGGTTCATGATCACGACGGAGCCATCCCGGAACTTGTCGCCCAGTTCCTGAGCGTGCACGTTGAAGTTCGTGGGGCTCAAGTGGTGGACCGAGGGCGATGTCGCTCGGTCGGGCATCGCCCGCACCACGCCCTCGCGTCTAGGCGAACCGGCCTCCGCCTCGTGGACCCTGCGAAGGGAGCCGCGGCGCGACTGGGCGGGTTCGGGCTGCAACTCGTCGTCGGCCAGATCGTCATACGCGTACTCGTCGAAATGATCGTCCTCTTCGACAAGTCCGAGGTAGACGAGCGTCTTTCTCCAGATCCCCATGGAGCAAAGGATAGCCGAGCTTTAGGACCGTGCGCCGAATATGCCCTCGCCGACCCGCACGAGCGTCGCGCCCTCCTCCACTGCCACCTCGAAGTCGCGCGTCATGCCCATCGAAAGTTCCCCTGCCTCCGGCACGCGTTCCCGGAGGGGCCCGGCGAGATCTCGGAGGGCCTGGAAGTGTGGACGCGAGCTCTGCGGGTCATCGGTGAAGGGCGCCATCGTCATCAGTCCGCGCACGTTGATGCCGTCGAGGGCAGCGATCTCCTCGGCCAGAGCGCCGGCTCGCAGCGGTTCGATGCCGTGCTTGCTTGTCTCGCCCGAGACGTTCACCTCGATGAGGACGTCTTGCGTGATCCCGAGAACACCCGCCCTCCGGGCGATCGCTTCGGCGAGCCCGAAGCGGTCCACGGAATGGATCAAGGCGGCCTGGCCGACGACGCTCCTTACCTTGTTCGTCTGGAGATGCCCAACGAAATGCCAACGGGGACCGTTGCCGACGACGGCGACCTTCTGTTTGAACTCATGGGCGCGGTTCTCTCCGAGATCGGTCACACCGGCGTGTAACGCCTCGAGGATCGTCTCCACCGGCCACGTCTTCGACACCGCGACGAGCGTCACGGACGACGGATCCCGCTGCGTCCGCGCGGCCGCGGCGGCGATCCGCTCCTCGACGTCCTTCAGTCTTGCCGTGAGCGTGGTGAACCTCACGCCCACGCGACGAAACCTCCCTGCCTCCCGGTGACGCCATCCCTCCGGTGGGAGAAGAAGCGACGATCGCACGAGGTGCATTCCGAGGCTCCGGCGAAGTTCTCGACGCCGAACCTATCGAGGATCGTGGCCGCCGCGGCTCCGGGATCCACGCGTCCGTCTCCCGTCGGGAGGTCCGCGCGCGCGAACGCGCCGAGCACTTCGTCGCCCACCTCGTAACAACAGGCCCGGATGCTGGGCCCGACCCACGCGGCCCGAACGGGAGCGACCCGCTCGAGTGCCCGCTCCAACACTCCGGACACGAGGCCGCGCCACCCGGCGTGAACGGCAACGACCTCACCGTCACCCGCGACGAGTACCGGAACGCAATCCGCGCCGAGGACACAGGCGGTCATGCCTCCCCCGGCCGACACGACCCCGTCGCCCTCTCCGAGCACGCCCGAGACGTCGCCGGCTTCGAGGATCTGATCGCCGTGAACCTGCCTCACCAGCGCGATCGAGCCGGGACGGAACCCCGTAACCGCGAGGGCGCGCTCCCTGTTATCGGCGACGCGCCCGGGTCCGTCCCCAACGAAGGACGACAGGTTGAACGTGTCGAAAGGGGGCTCGCTGCAGCCACCCTCGCGACAGGTGAACGCGACCCTCACCTCGGGAACGGCCGGGGCCGCTCCCATGATGAACGGGACGCCGTCGCTTTCGGTCCACGAAAGGGTCGCTCCCAGCCTCATCTCGTTAGTCT
>JBOGXG010000070.1:0-7699 GCA_050694195.1 Actinomycetota bacterium
GCTCCAAGGACTGGGCCCGTGCGGTGATCGATGTAGGCGTCGCGTACAAGGAGGATCCGGCGCGGGTTCGAGAGGTCCTCGAAGAGGTGGCGAAGCGTATGACCGCGAACGGCGGCGAGGCCGGCAGGAAGCTTTACGGCGCGCCGGAGGTTCTAGGTGTCGAGATGCTTGGTGAATACGAAGTCGTGTGGCGCATGATGGCCGATACGAAGCCGGGTAAGCAGTGGGAGGTCGCGCGGCGGCTCCGGGAGGAGATCAAGGTTGCTTTCGACGAGAAGGGCATCGAGATCCCCTATCCCCATCAGGTGATGATCTCCGCGGAGGGAAAAGCCGATGACGCTGGATAGATCCATTCCCGTCGACGAGGAGGAGTTCATCTCCTACGTGGCGGAGGCGATCGATTCTCTCCCCGACGATCTCGCAGCCGAGATGGATAACGTGGAGATCGTTGTAGAGGATGAACCTCCAGCGGAGTTCCTCGTGAACATGCCCCGAGGACATTCGCTGCTCGGTCACTACCACGGCGTCCCTCTTACCGGGCGCGGGTTCTACGACCGCGCCCTTCCGGACAAGATCTCCATCTATCGCGGCCCGATCACACGCCTGGCGCGGACTCCCGAGGCGATACGCGACCAGATCAAAAGGACCGTGCTGCACGAGATCGGACATCACTTCGGCATCGACGAAGACCGGCTCCACGAACTCGGCTGGGGTTAGACGTCCCAGCTAACAAGCGATCGGTGCCTAACATCGCGATATGAGGGTCTCCGGTGCAGATGTCCTGATCGCGATCGTCGCCGTGTCGGTGGGCGTGCTCCTGGCCCCCAGCGCGGCGCTGGCGCACGCCGAGCGGCAAAGCTCCGAGCCCGCCGCGGGAAGGACCCTCGCTGAGCCCCCGCGGCACCTCTACATCAACTTCAGCGAGCCCCCCACGGGTGACTCCGTCATCACCGTCGTCGATGGGTGCGGCAACGACGTGGTCGACGATTTCGACGTGACCGACCGGACGATCCATGCCACCCTCCTCGCAGGGCAGCCCGGGCGGTACAAGGTGGCCACGAAGGTGGTCTCCGGGCTGGACGGGCACCCGACTCGCGACGGCTGGTCCTTCGAAGTGGAGGGAGCCCGCGATTGTTCCGCTCCGCCGCCACAGGCCGAGGCCGGGGACGAGGAGCCGCCCGAGGAGGACGGAGGGGGCGGAGGCTCGACGATGCTGCTCGCCGCCGCGGGTGTCGCCGCCCTCATCGGGATCGCCGCCACGATAAGGCTGCGTTCGAAGTAGGGGGTCCAGGCCTGCCGTCAGGCGGAGGTCAGCGCGGACGGCCCCAACAAGGCCTTCAGTTCCGCGTGCAGTCCGTTCGTGGTGTCGACCGAGAAACGGCTGTCTAGGCGCAGCACCGTCGTCTTGTTCCCGGCCAGATGGAGGAACACCTGGGTCGAGCCCGGATGTCCGGTCAGGACCTCCTTCAACGAATCGACGACGGGTTCGGTACAGGACTCGACGGGAAGGTTGATGATCAGCGGTCGATCGGCACCCAGGTCGGGCTTCGATACCTTCATCGCGATCATCTTCACCGAGTCGTCGCGGACGTCGCGGTCGACGCGACCCTCCAACAGCAGGATCGAGTCGTTGGAGATCACCGATCCGTAGGTCTCGTAGACCTTGGTGAACACGAGCACCTCGACGGCCGCCCCGGCGAGATCCTCGACCGCGAGTTGCAGCATCACCCCGCCGGCCTTCGTGACGCGCCTGGTGAGACCGGTCACGAGTCCACCTATCGTCGCCGTCTCGCCCGGCGTTCTCTCGGCGAGTCCGGCTATCGAGCAGGTTGTCATGCGGGCGAGCAAGCCCTCGAGGCCGATGAGGGGGTGATCGGAGACGTACACGCCGAGCATCTCCTTCTCCTTGGCGTTGAGGACGTCCCTGTTGAACTCGTCCAGCGGAAGAGGTTGGTCGTGTTGATCAGCGGGACCGGCCCCCTCGATGTCCCAGAAGCCGAACTGCCCGGCATCTTGCTGCTTCCGCTGGCTCTGGATCTCCGCGCTGATCTGATCCCCGCGGTCGATCAGCCCCTTGCGGGTGTGGTTCAGGGACTCGAACGCTCCCGCCCAGCTGAGCGCCTCCACGGTCTTGCGGTTGAGGCACATGAAGTCGACCTTGCGGCAGAAGTCATGGAAGCTCGTGAACCTCCCCTTCGACCCGCGTGCCTCGATGATCTTCTCGACGACACTTTCACCGATGCCTCGGATCGCCGACAGTCCAAAGCGGATCGTGTCGCCCACCGGAGTGAAGTCCTGATCGGATTCGTTAACGTCCGGTAGCAGCACCTCGATCCGCATCTTGCGAGCCATCCCGAGGTACTTGGGCTTGTCGTCCTTGCGATCCTTGACCGATGTCAGCAGTGCCGCCATGTACTCCACCGGGTAGTGCGCCTTCAGCCACGCGGTCTGATAGGCGATGTACGCGTAACAGGCTGAGTGCGCCCGATTGAAGGAGTAGTCGGCGAACGGCTGGATCAGCCTCCACAGTTCGCGCGCCTGCCCTTCGGTCATCCCGGCTTTCGTCCTGCACCCCTCGATGAACACCGGCTCCTCGGCAGCCATCAGTTCCCTGTTCTTCTTGCCGATCGCCTTACGCACCTTGTCGGCCTTGCCCGGTGTGTATCCGGCCAGTTTCTGGAGCATGAGAACGATCTGTTCCTGGTATACGAGAACGCCGTACGTCTCTCTCGTGAGGTCTTCGAGCGCCGGGTGCAGGTACTCGATCTTCGCCGGATCGTTCTTGCGCTCGACGTACTTGGGGATCTCGTCCATCGGCCCGGGTCGGTAGAGGGCGATGAGAGCCATGATGTGTTCGAAACGCTCGGGCTTAAGTTGCGCCAGCAGCCGTCGCATCCCGTCCGATTCGAGCTGGAATACGCCGTCCGAGTCGCCGCGCTGCAGCATCTTGTAAACGGCCTCGTCGTCGAATTCCAGGTTGTCGACGTCCACCTCTTCGTTGCGGTTCGCTTTGATGTAGTCGAGGGTCAGGTCTATGACGGTCAGGTTCCTAAGTCCCAGGAAGTCCATCTTCAAGAGGCCGAGGTCCGTCACACCCTTCATGTCGAACTGCGTCACGATCTCGTCGTGGTCGCCGCGCTTCAGGGGAACGTGCTCGACGAGCGGGTCGCGTCCGATGACGACGCCGGCGGCGTGGATGCCCGCCGAGCGCTTCAGGTTCTCGATCCCCAGCGCGACGTCGATGATCTCCTTGGCGGCTCCCCCGCCTTCGTAGGCCTGCTTCAGCTCCGGCGACGTCTCGAGAGCCTTCTCGAGTCCCGCGTCGCGGCCCATGACCAGGGCCGGGTACATCTTCGTCAGCTTGTCACCATCCTGATACGGGAACCCGAGAACGCGGGCGGCGTCCTTGATCGCCTGCTTCCCTTTGATCGTGCCGTAGGTGACGATCTGCGCCACGTGGTCGGCGCCGTACTTGTCGCTGACGTAGCGGATGACTTCGCCGCGTTTGCGCTCGTCGAAGTCGATGTCGATGTCCGGCATCTCGATACGCTCGGGGTTGAGGAAGCGCTCGAACATCAGGTCGTATCGCAACGGATCGAGGTCGGTGATGCCGAGGGAATACGACACGATCGACCCGGCCGCGCTACCTCGGCCGGGGCCCACTCGTATCCCGCGCTGCTTGGCCCAGTTGACGAAGTCCTGGACGACGAGGAAGTAGCCGGCGAACTTCATCTCTTTTATGACGCGCAGTTCGTACTCGGCGCGCTCCACGACCTCTGGGGGAAGGGTCCCGCCATAGCGGCGCCGGGCTCCCTCGAGCACGAGATCCGACAGATGGCCGTCGAGCGTCTTTCCCGCCGGGACCTCGAAGCGTGGGAGTAACAGCTTGCCGAGTTCTATGTTCACGTTGCATCGCTCGGCGATGTCGAGGGTCGTTTCGCAGGCTCCCGGCCAGCGCGCGAACTTCGCCGCCATCTCCTCCGGTGTCTTCAGATAGAACTCCTCGGAGTCGAACTTGAACCGGTTCGGGTCCGACAGCTCCGACCCCGTGTTGATGCAGAGCAGCACCTCGTGGGCTGCGGCATCTTTCTTGTGCGTGTAATGCGAGTCATTGGTCGCGACCCAACCGATCCCCATCTCGCGGCCGATCTTCACGAGCTCGTCGTTGAGGGGCTGCTGGACCGCGATCCCATGGTCCTGTAGCTCGAGGTAGAAGCGGTCCCCGAACATCTCCCGGTACTGAGCCACCTTGCGACGGGCCCCGGCGAGGTCACCGGCCACGATCGCCTTCGGGATCTCCGCCGAGAGACAGCCCGACAGGCAGATGAGACCCTCCGAGTACTCCGCGAGCAGTTCGTGATCCGTACGAGGCCAATAGTGGAAGCCCTCGAGCCATGCCTTGGAGGAGATCTTGACGAGATTGGAATATCCGGTGTCGTTCGCTGCCAGCAGCGTGAGGTGGAAGACCCTGTCCGAGTGCTCCTTCTGCGGCGGCTTCTCCCGGCGATCGCCGGCGAACAGGTAACCCTCCATCCCGAGGATGGGCTTCACCCCGTTGGCGGACCCGCTCTTGTAGAACTCGAGGGCGCCGTACATCACCCCGTGGTCGGTGATGGCGCAGGCGGGCATCCCCGCGGCCGCGGCGGCGGCGAACATGTCGCCGATCCGGCTGGCGCCGTCCAACATCGAATACTCGGTATGAGCGTGGAGATGGACGAAGCTCAAGGTCTTGGCTAACCCCCAAAGGGACCGAATCACAAACGTGTAGTTCGAGCATCACATGAGCCGGTTCGCCGGTGCAAGCATGCTGCGCTGAGCAGGAAGAACCGGTCGGCTAGGCCCTCCAAAGTCCACCCCGAAGGGCCTGGGGATAACAAGCCGTCGAACCTGTTGGCCGGCTGTGACTTAGCGAAGGTCCATCGGGAGGGCCGAGGCGAGGCCGGCCCGCTCCAGCGCCGCGACGAGGTCGTCGGGCAACTGGTCGGTGACCTCGACCGCCTTCCCCGTCGCGGGGTGGGTGAACGAGAGGCGGGCGGCATGGAGGAAGGGGCGCTCGAGTCCCAGCCCCGCGGCCAACTCGGAGCGGCCGCCGTAGGTCCCGTCCCCCAGCACCGGGTGACCGAGGTGGGCGAGGTGGACCCGGATCTGGTGCGTTCTTCCGGTTTCCAGCCGGACCTCGAGGAAACTCGTCCGCTCCGAGGAACCGAGCACCCGGTAGTGGGTCACCGCCGGGCGGCCGCCGGCGCTGACGGCCATGCGCCGGCGAGCCACGGGATGCCGCGCGATGGGGGCATCGATCGTTCCGGTTGCGGCCCCCGGGCGCCCCCGCACCAACGCGACGTAAGACCGGCCGATCTCCCGCCGTTTCAGCGCGGCCGTCAGCGATCCGTGAGTGGCGTCGTCGCGGGCCACCAGCAGGAGCCCGGACGTGTCCTTGTCGAGCCGGTGGACGATGCCGGGCCGCTCGCTTCCCTCCCCCGCCAGCGGACCTCCGAGCCCGAGCAGTGCGTTGACCAACGTTCCCGACTCGTGGCCTCCCGCGGGATGAGTAACGAGGCCGGGCGGCTTGGAGACGACCAGGACGTAAGGGTCCGAATAGACGACCCGGATGGCGATGTCCTCCGCCTCGGGTGGGGCCGACGCTATCGCCGGCGGCGCACCAACCACGACATCGCCGGCGGCCAGTCGGTAACTGGGTCGCACGGGGGTGCCGGAGACCGTGACGGAACCGTCCTTGACCGCGGCTTGCGCCTGAGCTCGAGGGCGGCCCCAGCGCCGGGCGAGCACGCTGTCGATGCGCTCCCCAACCTCGTCCGGGGCCGGCTCGAAGCTCGTCACTGAGCCATCCTCTCGACCTCTTCCCTCCCCCCGAGGAAGACGAGCCAGAGGACGCCGACGACGATGCAGGCATCAGCGAGATTGAAGACCGGCCAGACGTGGAAGTCGATGAAGTCCACCACTTGCCCGTCGGTCGATCGCACGGTTCTGTCGATGAGATTCCCTACCCCTCCCCCGAGCACCATCCCGAGGGGAAGCATCCAGGCGGGACGATCGAGATTGCGGACCCAGAAGAGGATCACAACCGTCGCGACGAGCGTGGCCACGAGGAACAGTCCGGGCAGCCCTTGTAGCAATCCGAACGCTCCTCCGGAGTTATAGGTGATCCGGAAGGTGAGGATCCCGTCGATGACGTCGGCAGGTTGCTCCTCGAAGCTCGCGAGCGCGAGCGACTTCGTGACCTGATCGATCGCGATGACGACCGTGGCGACGATCGCCAGGCGCAGGTATTGGGCTCGTCTCGATGTCATGTGACCGGTCGCCGCGGTTTGCGCGTCCGTCAGCGGATGCGCTCCTCCCTGCGTTTGCAGTCGAGGCAGAGGAGGGCCCGAGGCACGGCTTTGATCCGTGCCGCGTCGATGGGCCGCCCACAACGCTCGCAGAAGCCGTAGGTCCCCTCTTCTATCCGCTGCAATGCCCTTTCGACCTGATCGATCAGATCGAGGACGTTGTTACGGATCGAGAGGTCTCGCTCCCGATCGAACGTGGCCGTTCCGGCATCGGCGAAATCCTCGTTCAGCCCGGCGTCACCCGAGATCTCGGACTGACTCTCGTTGAAGGAATCGCTCTCCAACTCACCCAACTGCCGTTGGTAGTCGGCCTTCTCGCGCTCGAGCTTCTCCTTGATGGCGGCGAGCGCGGCCGCGTCGAGCTTCGCGGGCCGGGACGGTCTCGGCGCCGGAGTCTTCCGGGTCGCGGGTTTGGCGGCCGCGGGGGCCTTCTTTCCTCCCGCCCGGCCCCCCTTCGCGACGGCTCGTGCCTTGGATGCCGGCTTGGCACTCGTTCTCTTTGCCGTGGTCTTCTTCTTCGGGGTCGCCTTTTTCCCGCCGCGTTGCTTCGATGCCGCCTTCTTGGACGTGGTCTTCTTCGCGGTGGTCTTCTTCGCCGTCCCCTTGGAGGAGGTCTTCTTCTTACCCCCCGAGGTCTTCTTGGCCGCGGTTCTCTTGGCCGAGGTCTTCCCGGCAGTCTTCTTCTTCGTGCTCTTCTTAGCCGGGCTCATGGGCCGGGGAGGTTAGCACAGGGCCCACCGCTAGGTTGACCTTGGATTGCTCTACCCCGGCGATCAGCAACCTCTTGGACCTGCTCGAATGGCCGCCGACGACGGATACCCGCGACTTCGGTACGTCGACGAGTTCGGCGATCAGAGCCTCGACCGCCGCGTTCGCCCGTCCGTCGGCCGGCGGCGCGGTCGTCCTGACCTTCAAGGCTCCGCGGTACTCGCCGCCGACCGCGTTCCGGGCCGCGCGCGGCTGGACGAAAACGTCGAGCAGGGTCCCGTCGGTGTGGCGGGTCGTCGGAAGCGACTGGGACATGGAATCAGTTAACCCTCTCGTCGCGGCGCCCGTTTACCCTTGCCGCATGACCGAGCAACCTCTTTACACCCCCGTCGATCCCAGGATCTCCTTCGCCGAGTTGGAGACCTCGATCATGAGGTGGTGGGCCGACAATCGCATATTCCATCGTTCCTTGAAGGAGCGCGAGGGATCGCCGGAGTGGATCTTCTACGAGGGCCCCCCGACGGCGAACAACAAGCCGGGCACACACCACGTCGAGGCCCGCACCTTCAAGGATCTCTTCTGCCGGTTCCAGACGATGAGGGGGCATTACGTCCACCGGAAGGCGGGGTGGGACTGCCACGGGC
>JBOGXG010000071.1:0-3832 GCA_050694195.1 Actinomycetota bacterium
TCGAAGCAGTCGCTCCTCTGGGGTCAGCTCGGTCTCGCCCTTGGGCGTGACCTTCCCGACGAGCACATCGCCGGGGCCGACGTCGGCGCCGATGCGGATGATGCCGCGCTCGTCGAGATCCTTGTGGATGTCCTCGGAGAGGTTCGGGATGTCGCGGGTGATCTCCTCCGCACCGAGCTTCGTGTCACGAGCGTCGATCTCGTGCTCCTCGATGTGGATCGACGTGAGGACGTCGTCCTTCACCAGCCGCTCGCTGATGATGATGGCGTCCTCGAAGTTGTAGCCCTCCCAGCTCATGAACGCGACCAGGAGGTTCGCGCCCAGAGCCAGCTCGCCGTTGTCGGTGGACGGGCCGTCGGCAAGGATGTCGCCCTTCTTGACCTTCTGGCCTTCCTTCACGATCGGGCGCTGGTTGATGCACGTCGACTGGTTGGAGCGGCGGAACTTGTCGAGCGTGAGGAACGTGCGATCGCTGCCCTTGGTGAGGACGATGTGGTCGGCCGTGACCTCTTCGATGGTCCCGTCGTGCGGAGCGATGATCACGTCGCCGGAGTCCACCGCGACGCGGAACTCGAGTCCCGTACCGACGATCGGAGCCTGCGGGCGGAGGAGCGGAACGGCCTGACGCTGCATGTTCGCGCCCATCAGGGCCCGGTTGGCGTCGTCGTGTTCGAGGAACGGGATGCAGGCAGCCGCGACCGACACGATCTGCTTCGGCGACACATCCATGAAGTCGACCTCGGGGGCCTCCACGTAATCGATCTCGTTGTGGCGACCACGGACCAGGACCTTGTCTCCGACGAAGTTCCCTTTGGCATCGATCTCGGCGTTCGCCTGGGCGATGATCGCCTTGCCCTCTTCATCCGCGGTGAGGTACTGGACCTCGTCCGTGACCTTCCCCTTCTTCACGATCCGATAGGGGGTCTCGATGAAGCCGTATCGGTTGAGTCGCGCGTAGGTCGAGAGGGAACCGATCAGGCCGATGTTCGGACCTTCCGGGGTCTCGATCGGGCACATACGTCCGTAGTGCGAAGAGTGAACGTCGCGTACCTCGAAGCCGGCTCGTTCCCGCGAGAGACCACCGGGGCCCAAGGCCGAGAGCCGGCGCCTGTGGGTCAGACCCGTAAGCGGGTTCGTCTGGTCCATGAACTGGCTGAGTTGGCTGGACCCGAAGAACTCCTTGATGGAGGCAACGACGGGACGGATGTTGATCAGCGTCTGCGGCGTGATCGCCTCGACGTCCTGGGTCGTCATCCGCTCGCGTACGACGCGCTCCATGCGGGAGAGACCCACGCGGATCTGGTTCTGGATCAGCTCGCCTACCGGCCGGATGCGCCGGTTCCCGAAGTGATCGATGTCGTCGGTCTCGAATTCGGGATCGCCCTCGTGAAGCTTCACGAGGTAGCGGATGGTGGCGAGGATGTCGTCCTTTCGCAGGACCGGCCCCGCCCCGTCGATGCCCTTCTCGTCGTGTGGGAAGCCGAGTTTCTTATTGACCTTGTAACGGCCTACCCGTGCAAGGTCGTACCGCTTGGGATTGAAGAAGAGGTTGTCCAGCAACGTACGCGCGCTCTCGACCGTGGGAGGCTCACCCGGACGCAGCTTCCGATAGATGTCGATCAGCGCATCGTCTTCGGTTTCGATCGCGTCCTTCTCGAGGGTCGCGCGGATCGACTCGGCCCCATCGAATAGATCGAGGATCGCCTTGTCGTCGCCGAAGCCAAGAGCCTTCAGGAGAACCGTCACGTTCTGGCGCCGCTTGCGATCGACGCGTACCCCGACCATGTCCTTCTTGTCGGTTTCGAACTCGAGCCAGGCTCCTCGCGCGGGGATGACCTTGCAATCCCATACGTCCTTATCCGACGTCTTGTCTACGGAATGCCCGAAGTACACGCCGGGAGAACGAACGAGCTGAGAAACGACGACGCGCTCGGTGCCGTTGATGATGAACGTGCCCTTCTCCGTCATCATCGGGAAATCGCCCATGAAGACCGTCTGCTCCTTGATCTCGCCGGTCTCCTTGTTGATGAAGGCGGCGGTCACGAAGAGCGGACGGGAGAAGGTCATGTCCTTCTCTTTGCACTCGTCCTCGTCGAACTTCGGCTCTTCGAAACGGTGCGACAGGAACTGGAGAGCCAGGTTCCCGGTGAAGTCCTCGATCGGGGAGATCTCTCGGAGGGTCTCACCCAGCCCGGTGTCGAGGAACCAGTCGAAGGATTCTTTCTGAACGGAGATGAGGTTGGGGGGAGGGAGAACTTCGGACAGCTTGGAAAACGTACGACGGTCGCGGATGGCGTTAGACGACAAACGAGCCTCCTGTCGAAGAGCGGGTGCCTAGGTTGTGCGCGGGGGCCTCGGCCGAGCCTGAAGGGCGCCCCAGCCCTCCAAGCCGCCTGCCTGTACACCCTGGGCGGTTCTTAGCCGCGCGACAGGACGTTCGATCGGGCAGGGGGGACACAGCAACGCAACAGTATAGGCCGCAGGGGCCGATACGTCAACGGCCAGAACCGGCCGGACGGTGCGTATTCGCGACCTCCGAAGGAGGCTGGTTGGAGGTTAATCCCCCATTCCTCCTAGGTCAATCCCAAATGATCTCGCTCCGCCGCCTCGCCGGGCGAGGTGACCTGGCCTTTCGCGCTCTCAACGACCGGTGGCGACCCGCCTGTCCCCCGCTCGTCCACAGGTTTCCGGAGCCGGTCGGGGCCGAGGGCAAGGGTCCTTGATTTGTTGGGGGCCGAGGCGCACGATTTCACAAATCCTACGGTCGATCCCAAGGAGGGGAGATGGCGAGCACCGCGTCCTCATCGTCGGGCACAGAGGTCGGAACCGTCGGAGACAGCCGCACCTGGATACTCGGGGCCCTGGCGCTGATCTTCGTCTTCGGTCTCAGCCTGGCGTTCTTCGATTCGGGGTCCGACGGGGCCCTGTTCAGCACGTCGATCGCGTCGATGTCCGGTTTCACGGCCGGCGCGCTTCTCTCCGTGCGGCACCTCCGGGCAGGGCGAGACATGGCCGCCGCCGGCTTCGCCGGGATGGCCATCCTGTCCATCGCCGAGGTGGTCGCCGGATTCAGTGGTCCCAGTCCCGACCAGGTCTTCGTCAGCCTGGCGATCCTTCACCTACCGGCACAGGCTCTGATCGCGTCGCAGGACTGGTCTCCGCTCTGGACCCGGGCGGCCGCGGCCCTGTCCGGGGTCGTGTTGGCGATCTACGGCTACGTCTATACGTTCGGCGACGACCCCGCCGACCCGGAGAACGCGATCTTGATCGCCGGGTATGTCTTGCTCCTGATCACAGTGATCGGATGGTTCATGACCGTGAAGGACGAGGCCTAGCCCGATCGGTCGTTTCGCCAACGCGACAAGCGGGGGCCGGATCCGGCCCCCGCTTCGCGTTCGTGCACCTTGTTACTTGAGTTCCACGGTGGCCCCGGCGCCCTCGAGCTTCGACTTCGCCTCGTCGGCCTGCTCCTTTGGCACGCCCTCCAGGACCGGCTTGGGAGCCGAATCCACGAGGTCCTTCGCCTCCTTGAGGCCGAGGCTGGTCAGCGAGCGCACCTCCTTGATGACCTGGATCTTCTTGTCTCCCGCGGCGGCGAGGACGACGTCGAACTCGTCCTTCTCCTCGGCGGCGGCTCCGTCGCCGGGCGCTCCGGCACCACCGGGGGCCGCGGCCACGGCCACGGGAGCGGCGGCGCTAACGCAGAACTTTTCTTCGAACGACTTCACGAACTCCGAAAGCTCGAGCACGGTCCATCCGGCGATCGCGTCGAGTACTTGGTCCTGCGTGAGTGTGTCGGCCATCTTCTCCTCCTCGTTACTTGGTCTCGTCC
>JBOGXG010000072.1:0-15099 GCA_050694195.1 Actinomycetota bacterium
ATGCTGGGCCACCGCGGCTGCCGGCTCGGCATCACCTATCCCGAGATGACGCGGATGCAGGCGCGCGCGATCTTCGAGGCCGCGCTGCAGGTCGCAAAGAGCGGCACCAAGGTCAAGCCCGAGGTGATGATCCCGCTGGTCGGCCACGTCGAGGAGCTCAAGCGCCAGAAGGCGATCGTGCTCGAGGAGGCGCAGGCCGTGCTCGGCAAGGACGGCGGCGGCGTCGAGTACCTCGTGGGCACGATGATCGAGGTGCCGCGCGGCGCTGTGACGGCCGACGAGATCGCAGCCGAAGCGCAGTTCTTCTCGTTCGGCACGAACGACCTGACGCAGACGACCTACGGTTTCTCGAGAGACGACATCGGGAAGTTCCTCGCGATGTACGAGGAGTTGAAGCTAGTCGGCTGGAACCCCTTCGTCACGATCGACGACGTCGGTGTCGGCCGGTTGATGGAGATCGCGGTGGAGGAAGGTCGCGGTGCGAACTCGAACCTGCATCTCGGTATCTGCGGGGAACACGGGGGAGACCCCGACTCGGTGAAGTTCTGCGAGGGGCTACGTCTGGATTACGTGTCCTGCTCGACCTACCGCGTGCCGACGGCGCGTCTGGCGGCCGCGCAGGCGGTGATGGGAGAGGCCACCACCTCTTCCAAGTAGAGGGTTAGCGGCAGCCGTTGGGCTTGGCCGAGAAGTCGTAGGTCAGCTTGGGATCGATCTGTGGCGATCCGTCCGCTTGCGCCCACGACAGCTCGGCCCCCATGGCGAACCCCAGTGGACGTGCCGTGGAGCCTTTCCAGGTCAGCTTGAAGCGCTCGCCGTCGCCCAGCGCGTTGAGGGACGGGACCGTGCGCTTGGGATAGACGATGAAATCCTGGCTGATCTTCGCCGCGTCGGCGAGCGCGCCTTGGGCATCGATCTTCAAACCTCTCGTTACGCTCCGCGCTCTCTTCGCGGTGATGCGGCGTGACGGGGTGCGGGCGTGGATGGTTCCGTCTGAAGAGACGAGAGCGCTGGTACGGACCGCGGTAGTGCACCATCCACGTTTGGCGTCGACCGTCGACTGCAGCCAGATCGCCCCGAAGTCGCGCTCCTCGTCGTCCTCCTCCTCCACGTTGACGAGGAAGAGTCGGTAGCAGAGCCTCACCCGGGCGACGACCTCCCCCTCGTGCTTCTCCGTGCCGCCGTCGCAGCCTTTCTCGCCGGCCTCCAGCGGGCCCGTCGTCTCGGGGGCGTCGCGCGCGTCGAGCTGGTCCGCCGCGTCGGCCGGGATGGCCATCAGCGCGACGAGTACCAGCGGTAACGCGACCCGCCTCATCCTCATACTGGCTCTCCTTTTCCCGACCAAGAGGATAAACCGGACCCGTCGCAGTCCGGTAGTAGCTTCGAGGTCGTGAATCAGTCGATCCGCGCCCGAACCGAAGAGATCGAGCAGCAGACGTTGTCCGGGCTTGCCTCCTTGGCCGCGGCCTCGAAGGGCCGCGAGGAAGCGGAGGCCGATGACGATCTGCAGACCCCTTTCCAGCTCGACCGCGAGAGGATCGTGCACAGCAAGGCGTTCCGGCGGCTCGGTCACAAGACGCAGGTCTTCCTCGCTCCCGAGGGAGACCACTACCGGGTCCGCCTGACGCACACCCTCGAAGTCACACAGGTTGCCCGCACGATCGCTCGAGCCCTGCGACTGAACGAGGACCTGGTCGAGGCGATCTGTCTGGGCCACGACCTCGGACACACGCCCTTCGGTCATCTGGGCGAAGAAGTCGTGGCGGATTTCCATCCTGGTTTCCGTCACAACCTGCAATCGGTTCGGATCGTGGAGGTATTGGAGAGCTTGAACCTCACCTGGGAGGTGCGCGACGGCATCGCTAATCACACATGGTCCATGCCGATGCCCTCGACGCTCGAGGGACAGATCGCTCGTTACGCAGACCGTATCGCTTACATCAACCACGACATCGACGACGCGATCCGGGCGGGCATCCTTACCGGGGCTGAGTTGCCGCAGGAGACGACGTCGGTGCTCGGAGCGACACACGCGGAGCGCATCACCCGGATGGTCAGTGATCTCGTGGAGGCGTCGCTGGGACAGGACGAGATCGGCCTAAGCGATCGGGTCTTCGACGCGATGGCGGCGACGCGAGCCTTCCTGTTCGAGAAGGTCTACCTCGGACGGGTCGCGGAGTCGACCAGGGTCACCGTGCAGAACGTTCTTCGGACGCTCCTGGAGCATCACGCCGGCCTCGCCGCGGCCGACCTCGGAGCGGAGTCCGATCCCAAGGTGACTGCTGTGGACTACGTGGCTGGGATGACCGACCGTTTCGCGCTCCGCGCGTTCGAGGAACTGGTCGAACGGCCGGCTCCCGTCTTCGGGGTCGAGGGGCCGTAGGATGGCCCTGCCACTTCCCCGGTAGTTCGTAGCGCGGCCTAACGAGGAATAGATGGCGAAGATCAAGGACGACGACATCCAGACGTTGCGGGAAACCGCCAACATCGTCGACGTCGTCTCCAACTACACGCAACTGAAGAAGGCCGGCGGGCAACGCTTCAAAGGTCTCTGCCCCTTCCACTCCGAGAAGACACCGTCGTTCACGGTCGACGGGTCTCGGAACATGTTCTTCTGCTTCGGGTGCCAGACGGGCGGCGACATCTACAACTTCGTCGAGAGGGTCGAGAACCTTCCGTTCCCCGAAGCGGTCGAGTGGCTCGCGCGCCGCACCGGATTCGTCCTCCACTACGAGGAGATGCGACCGGGAGAGAAGAAGGCTTACGGGCTCAAACTGCGTCTGCTCGAGGCGAACAACGAGGCGGCACGCTTCTTCCACCGGGCGCTCATGGGATCGCCCGAGGGGAGCGAAGCTCGGCGCTACCTGGCGGGCCGCGGTTTCGGGCGCGAGGTGGCCGAGCGTTGGCAGCTCGGGTACGGCCCGGGACGGAACTCCCTCTGCCGGCACCTCCTGTCCAAGGGCTTCACGCAGGACGAGATCGTTCAGGCCGACCTCGGACGCATCAGCGAGCGTGACGGGGCGTTGTACGACTCTTTCCGGCAACGGATCACCTTCCCGACGTGGAACCTTCAGGACGATGTCGTCGGGTTCGGGGCTCGCGCCCTCGGCGATCAGCAACCGAAGTACCTCAACACATCCGAGACGCCCGTCTTCTCCAAGTCACGCGTCATGTACGGCCTCAACCGCGCGAAGTCGGCGATCGCCCGCGGCTCGGCTGTCGTGGTCGAGGGATACACGGACGTCATCGCGCTTCATGAAGCGGGCATCGAGGAGGCCGTCGCGACGAACGGTGTCGCTCTTGCCGACACTCACTTCGAGCTGTTGAAGAAATTCTCGTCGCGCGCGGTTCTGATGTTCGATTCCGATCAGGCCGGACAGGGCGCGACGGAGCGCGGGTTCGGTATCCACCACCGCATCGGTCTGGAGGTTCTGGTTGCCCCTCTCCCCGCCGGTAGAGATCCCGCCGATGTCGTCCGAGAAGACGGTAAGGAAGGGATCGAGAAGGTGATCGAAGGCGCGCAATCGTTGCTTGAGTTCAAGTTGGAACAGACGATCTCGCGCCTCCCGCTCGACACTCCGGAAGCTCGGTCTGCAGCCGTGAGACAGGTTGTCGAGGTGCTACGCTTGCACCCAGATCCCATCGCCAGACATGAGTACGCGTTTATGGCCGCCGGTTTGATCGGTGTGGATACGGAGGTCATCCAGCGAGCTCTAAGCGAGCTACGCTTCGGTGCTTCGGACGAACCCAAGGGGGGAACAAGAGAGGATGACCGCCGTTTTCCAGGGCACGTGAAGGTGGAGCGTGAAGCCTTGCATCTATTACTGACGCACATCCCGGAGACGAACCAGTGGGTGGACCGCATCACCGGAAACGATTTCACCTCGGCGGCACGGCGCGACGTTCTCAAGGTGGCCCTCGAGCAACGCGAGCAGGGCGACCTCCGTCGCCTGACCCAAGACCTCTCGCCCGACGCCCTCTCGCTGCTCACCGAGCTCTCCGTCGGCTACCCCCCGATCCCCGATGACGAACTGACCGACCGGGTCCCCGAGATCTTCGGCCGCCTCAAGTTGTTCAGCCTCGAGCGAAGGATCCGGACGCTACGCACTACCCTTCATGACGTGAACCCGTTGGTGGACCCCCGGCATCACGACGAATTGTTCACCGAACTCGTCGGACTCGAGGCTTCGAGGCGCGACCTCCTGAAACAGATGCGAGGCGCCGATGCCTGACAAGGTCAAGGACAAAGGTGTGAGCGACCCCGCCGGAGCTGAGGGCCAGGTGGCAGGACCTCGCGCCGTCGTGAGCGCCGAGGAGGAGCTGCAGAAGATCATCCGCGACGCTCAGGCCGAGAAGAGCATCACCGCGGCCGACCTGGCGGAGAAGCTCTCCGTTCTGGCGATCACGACGGACGAGACCGACGCGGTCTATCAGCGGCTCGTGGAGCTCGGCGTCGAGATAGTCGAGGACGAGGACATCACCGAGGAGCTGGAGGAGGACGCGGTGCCTCCAGAGCCGGCTCCCGACGTCGACGAGGAGCGCCAGCGGGCTCGGCGCGAGGTCGACATGGCGATGAAGGCTCCGACCAACGATCCCGTGCGCATGTACCTCAAGGAGATCGGACGGGTGCCGCTTCTCACGGCTCAGGAGGAGGTCGACCTCGCCAAGCGCATAGAGGCCGGCGAGTTCGCCAGCGCAGAACTGGTGAGCGACAAGCTCACCGATGAGAGGCGGATAGAGCTTCGGTGGATCGAGATGGACGGCGCTCGTGCGAAGCGGCACCTCGTGGAAGCGAACCTGAGGCTCGTCGTATCGATCGCGAAGCGTTACGTCGGGCGGGGCATGGCGTTCCTCGATCTGATCCAAGAGGGGAACCTCGGCTTGATCAGGGCGGTCGAGAAGTTCGACTACGCGAAGGGCTTCAAGTTCTCGACCTACGCCACGTGGTGGATCCGTCAGGCCATAACGCGGGCGATCGCCGACCAGGCGCGGACGATCCGTATCCCGGTCCACATGGTCGAGACGATCAACAAACTCGTTCGCATCCAACGCCAACTGCTGCAGGACCTCGGGCGGGAGCCGACCGCCGAGGAGATCGGCGGGCAGATGGAGTTGTCGGCTCAGAAGGTGCGGGAGATCCAGAAGATCTCGCAGGAGCCCGTGTCGCTCGAGACGCCGATAGGTGAGGAGGAAGACTCCCATCTCGGCGATTTCATCGAGGACTCCGACGCGGTCGTGCCCCTCGAGCGAGCGTCCTTCAAACTGCTCCAGGAGCAACTCGAGTCGGTCCTGCTGACCCTCTCCGGTCGCGAGAAAGAGGTCATCAGGCTCCGCTTCGGCCTCGTCGACGGACAGCCGCGCACGCTCGAGGAGGTCGGTAAGAAGTTCGGCGTCACGCGCGAGCGCATCCGGCAGATCGAGTCGAAGACGTTGTCCAAGCTGCGCCATCCATCGCGCAGCCAGAAACTCAGGGACTACCTCGAGTAGCTTTTCTTCCGCAGGATCGCTGCGCTATGTGCACATCTCGTGCACCAGAAAGCGTGGATCCGGTCAGTTGTTGGGCGGAGGGGCCACCGATAGACCCGCGCTGGGGTGATCGCTCGCGGAACGCCTGTCCTTCACCGCGTCGCTGACCTTGGAAACGCTCTCCGAAGCGAGGTCCTTCGCCTGTCCGAGGCCCGAGCCCACCGCGTCCTTGGCCTTGCCGCTGGCGCGCTGGAATGCCGGGGATGCCTGCACGTTCTCGTAGAGGCGACGCAACTGCTCGTAACGATCGCGCCCCGCCTTGGCGCCGAGCACATAGCCCGCCCCGAAACCGATGAACAACCCCAGCCGTCCTCGCATCGCTCGACCTCCAGATCTACGAACTCGGATTCCCGTCATCGTATGCCCGCTATGCCTGCGGCCCAACCAGGAGCTTCGTTGGCCGCGCCGGGGGCCCGGCCCCTTTAGGATGTCGCCGCATTCCGGGGTAGCTCAACCGGCAGAGCAACCGGCTGTTAACCGGTAGGTTGCGGGTTCGAGTCCCGCCCCCGGAGCTATCGAAGACCTTCGAGCCCGCGTCCCTGAACGGTCCGGCGGGGGAAGGGCACGTCCTAAAGTAGCGGCCCATGGATCACGACCGGCTCCGCATCGCGCTGCTCTCCTACCGCGCCCATCCCGAGGTCGGTGGACAGGGCGTTTACGTGAAACACCTCGCCGAGGCGCTGACCGACCTCGGACATCGGGTGACGATCCTGGCGGGTCCGCCCTATCCCGATCGGGTGGCGGGGGTCGACCTCGTGCGGATGCCGAGCCTCGACCTCTACCGTCCCGAGGATCCCTTCCGGCGCCCGCGACTGCGAGAGTTCGGGGGCCCTATCGACGTCGCCGAGTACGGGCTGATGTGCACGGGGAGTTTCCCGGAGCCCCTCACGTTCAGCCTTCGGGTTGCCCGCTTCATGCGACGCTTCGCCGAGTCGTTCGATGTCGTTCACGACAACCAGTGCCTCGGCTACGGACTACTGGCCGTGGCGAAGATGATCCCGGTCGTTGCGACGATCCATCATCCGATCTCCATCGATCGGAGACTCGCACTGCGCGCGGCCCACTCATGCGTGCACCGGCTCACCCAGCGGCGCTGGTATTCCTTCGTCCGCATGCAGGCGCGCGTGGCGCGGCGGCTCCCTCTCGTCCTCACGGTGTCGGAGTCGGCAGGCGAGGACGTGGTCTCGGACTTCCGGGTTCCTCCGGACCGTCTCGCCGTCGTGCATAACGGCGTAGATACCGACCTCTTCCGGCCGCTCCCGGAGGTGGCGCGGGTCCCGGGTCGCATCGTCGCCGTCGCGAGCTCCGACCATCCTTCGAAGGGGATGCCCCACCTGATAGAGGCGATCGCGAAGCTCCGCACCGAGCGCGCCGTGGAACTCGTCGTGATCGGCAAGGGCGGTACCGCCCGTTCCGTAGCGCGCGCCGTGGAACGCTTCGGTGTCGCGGATTCCGTACGCACCGTCGGTCGGATCGATGCACTGGAGATGGTGAAGCTGTACGCCGAAGCGGAGGTCGCCGTCGTCCCGTCACTCTACGAGGGGTTCTCCCTGCCTGCGGTCGAGGCGATGTCGTGCGGCGTCCCCCTCGTCGCTACGACCGGCGGAGCCTTGACTGAGGTGGTGGGTCGCGAGGGGGCCGGGATCTCGGTACCACCGGCCGATGCCGGCGCGCTCGCGGTGGCCATCGCAGGACTGCTGGACGACCCACAGCGTTCTGTCGCCATGGGTCATCGCGCCCGAGCGCGCGTGATGGAACGTTTCACCTGGCGAGCGGCCGCCGAGGGATGCGTCGAGCAGTACTGGAAGGTCACCGTGGGATGCTGACCCTCGACTTCGATCGCCTCCGGCTTGAGCCGGGGGAGCGGGTCCTCGATCTCGGTTGCGGCGCGGGGCGTCATAGCTTCGAGGCCGCACGCCGCAGCGCCTACATCGTTGCCGTCGATCTCGACGACGCGGTTCTAAAGGACGTGAACGGGATGTTGAGAGAGATCGGCGCCGGCGGCTCGTCCGCGTGTCTCGTCGGCACCGCCTTACGGCTCCCTTTCGCGGACGGTTCCTTCGACAGGGTCATCGCCTCCGAGGTTCTGGAGCACATCCCGAGCGATGCGCACGCGATGGCGGAGATCGAGCGCGTCCTCAAGCCGGGCGGGACGGTGTCGGTCACCGTTCCGCGAGCCTGGCCCGAAGCGGTGTGCTGGCTCCTCTCGAAGGAGTACCACGACACGGCGGGAGGCCACGTTCGCATCTACCGGCGTGGGCAGTTGCTCGGTCGTCTCAGCCGCGCCGGTTTCGTTGCTTACGCGTCGGACCACGCTCACGCGCTGCACGTCCCCTACTGGTGGCTGAAGTGCCTCGTCGGCGTGCGCCGTGAAGATGCCTTGCTTCCCCGGACGTATCACCGGTTCCTCGTCTGGGACATCGAGAACGGAAAACGCTGGGTTCGCCTGCTGGAACGCATGCTCGATCCGGTCATCGGGAAGAGCCTCGTCCTCTACCTCGTTAAGTCGCGATGAACGAGCGACTAATGACGACGGCTCGGGCGATCGGGACGCAGCAGTTGCCGGATGGCTGCATCCCCTGGTCGGTGGGCCATCACGCCGATCCCTGGGACATGATCGAGGCGGCGATGGGCCTCGATGCGGCCGGCCTCCACCGCGAGGCACGCCGGGCCTACGGTTGGCTCGCCGACCGCCAGCGTCCCGATGGGTCCTGGGCTGCTGCCTACTGCGATGGCGAAATCATCGATCCGACGATCGACGCGAACTTCGTCGCCTACGCCGCGGCGGGAACCTGGCACCATTTCTTGTCGACGGGTGATGACAGATGGCTCGCCCGGATGTGGCCGACCATCGAGCGATCGATCGATCTCGTCCTGGATCTGCAGGACACGTCGGGAGCGATCCTGTGGGCGCGCGATGCCGACTATCGACCGTGGCCGGGCGCTCTACTCACTTCGTCTTCATGCATCTATCTGAGTCTCCGAGCGGCGATCACGATCGCCGAACGCACCGGCAATGAGCGACCGGACTGGGAACTCTCACTCGCGTCGCTCGGGCGCGCGATAGCGACACCGAAGGACAACTTCGAGCCGAAGGATCGCTACGCGATGGACTGGTACTACCCGGCCCTCGGCGGGGCGGTGGAGGGTGACGATGCGAGGCACATGCTCGCCCGGCGGTGGGATGCTTTCGTCATAGATGAGCGGGGCTGCCGCTGCGTCGACGACAGACCGTGGGTCACAACCGGAGAGACGTGTGAACTCGTCCTGACATGCGATTTGCTCGGGCTGCAGACCGAAGCCGAGCAATTGTTCGGATGGATACATCACCTGCGCGATGACGATGGGCTCTATTGGACGGGAGCCAACTATCCCGGGGGGGAGCGATGGCCCGACGAGAAGACGACCTGGAGCGCCGGTTCGGTTCTCCTCGCCGCCGCGGCCCTGGAGGGTGATGAGGCGACGTTGGGTTTGTTCCGCGGTACGGCACTGGCGCCGCGTCCCTCTACTGCACTCGATCCTCTGAGCGATCCGGCGTCGCAGCTCTAGGTCGCCTCGACCTTCCGCAAGACACGCAGGGAGTCGACCGCACGCACCTCCTCGTAATCCACCGACGCGATCGCGCGCCGGTAGATGTTGAACGGGGCCCGGCCCCCATCGGCGGGATCGGGGAAGACGTCGTGGATGACGAGCAGGCCGCCCGGGACGAGATGGGGGTCCCACCCCTCGAGGTCGGCAGCAGCCGTCCCTTCGCTGTGTCCGCCGTCGATGAAAACAAGACCGAGGGGACGGTTCCACTTCGACGCGACCGCGGCCGAATCACCCACGACGGCGACCACCGAGTTCTCGAGGCCTGCCTCGACGATCGTCTGCTTGAAGATCGGAAGTGTGTCGATCTTGCCGGTGGCTGGATCGATGAGCCGAGGGTCGTGGTACTCCTCACCCGGCTGATGTTCCTCCGATCCCGTGTGGTGATCGATGGAGAAGAGGACCGCCATCCGCTTCTCGGCGGCGGCGCCGAGATAGATCGCCGACTTCCCGCAGTAGCTACCGATCTCGACCATCGGACCGAGACGCGCCCCGTCGAGACCTGCCTCGTACAGCGCCAGTCCCTCCTTCTCCGGCATGAACCCGATCGCCTCGCGGGCGGCTTTCAGTAGTCCTTCGTCCATGGTCGCAAGGGTAGTGGAGCTTGAGTTGCGCCCCGTTCCGGCCGAAAGTAGGCCATGAAGAAGATCGCGCTGGTCCTCTGCTTGCTCGTGGCCGGGAGCGCCTGCTCGTCCGCCGCCGCACCCGGCGCCGAAGAGGTCGTCGCCCAGGTAGACAAGGCCACGTCCGTCGAGGTGGAGGGGGCGCTCCGCAATGCTGCCGTCGCGGAGGAGACCTACTTCACCGAGGCACTGACGTACACCAAGGATCTCGCCGCCCTCCAGCAGGTCGGCTTCGATCCGCCCGCCGGTGTCCAGGTTCGCGTGATGACCGCCGGTGGGACCAGCTTCTGCATAGAGGCGTCCACCGGAGACGAGCCGATGCACATCGGGACGCCCGAGGTCACGCCGCTGCCGGGGGTTTGCTAGTAGTCGGCCTCAAACGCCGAGACGCTCCTTACTCACCCTGCTTGCGATAAGAAGGCGGTTGTGGAATTAGCCGCCGTGTTCGCGCTGGTTGCCGTAATCCTCACGGTCTCTGCACTCGCGGCAGGCCTCGTTGAGCGCGCGCCCCTCTCGTTCCCGATGATCTTCGTAGGTCTCGGCTTCGCCTTGGGACCGCGCGGGTTCGAACTGATCCACATGGATGTTCACTCCCCGCAGCTCGAGACGATCGCAACGCTGACGCTCGCCCTCGTGCTCTTCCTGGACGCGGTCGACCTCGAGTTCGCGCGCGAGCGAAAGGCATGGCTGGTGCCGGCGCTGGCCCTCGGCCCCGGCACGGTCTTCATCGTGGCGATCGTCGCGGTGGCGGGGATGCTGCTCCTCGACATGCCCCTCGTGATCGCACTTCTCTTGGGGGCCGTCCTCGCCTCGACGGATCCCGTGGTTCTGCGTGACGTCGTACGCGACCGGCGTTTGCCGTCGTCGGTACGTCAAGCCCTGAGGGTCGAAGCCGGCACGAACGATGTCGTCGTCCTACCGCTGGTCATCGTCCTAGCCGCGGTCGCACGCGGTGAGGCGGGGACCGTTGGCGATTGGACTGTCTTCGCGCTGCAGCTGCTCGTTCTGGGCCCCGTCGCCGGTTTCGCTGTCGGCGCCATCGGGGCCGAGCTCATGGCGAAGGCCGACGCTCGTTTCGGGATACGCCGCGAGTACCAAGCGTTGTACGGGATCGGTCTCGTCCTAGGTGCGTACTCGGCCGGCGTCGCCGTAGGCGGCGATGGCTTCCTCGCCGCGTTCGCCGCGGGGTTCGCCGTGACGATCCTTGATCGCGAACTCTGTGACTGCTTCCTTGAATTCGGCGATGCCGCTGCCGAGATGGCGATGCTGTCCGCATTCGTGATGTTCGGGGTCGTCTTATCGGACTCTCTCGGGTTGCTGCCACTGTGGCCGACGGTTGCGCTCGCCGGTATAGCGATCTTCGTTGCCCGTCCGTTGGTTCTCGGCTTGTTGCTCGGCGTCCGCGGCGTGGCACTCAGCCGGCCTGCGCGTGCGTATATCGCCTGGTTCGGTCCCCGCGGTCTGAACTCGCTGCTGTTCGCATTACTCGTTGTGATCAATGGCGTGCCGGATAGCGAGCTGCTGTTCGCAGCGACCGGAGCCGTCGTGGTGGCATCGATCCTCGCGCATGGGATCAGCGCGACGCCGGTGACGGCGTGGTACGCCCGCAGGGTCGCGGCAGAGACGCTCCTTGAGGAGCGGGAGGAAACAGCCAGTGGATTGTTCGCTGCGCACGTCGACGACGTTCCCCGCATCACTGTCGAGGAGCTCCATGCTCTCTTGGCGGCGCAGGATCCACCGCTCCTTCTCGACGTCAGGAGTCGCTCGCAATACCGGAAGGACGAGGCGACGATCCCCGGCAGCATCAGGGTGTTGCTCGACGACATCGCCGACTGGGAGGCTGCCCATCGCGAGAAGAAGCTAGCGGTCCTTTATTGCACCTGACCATTGGAGGGCAGCAGCGCCCGTGCGGCGCTCGTATTGATCAAGCAAGGATGGGACGCCCGTGCCCTCGCGGGGGGCTTCAACGCGTGGCGGGAGAGGTACCCCGTCGATGAGGTCACCGCCGAGGTCATCTGAAGGCCATGTGGTCACATGTCCTTCTGAGACCTACTTCGGTGGCTGCAATCCTGCGATCGTGAGGTCGACCAGACGGCGCACCGCAGGCTTCGAAGTAAGCCTGCCGGCAGCGCTCAGGGAGTGAAGGCAGTACTCAACGAGTTCGTCCACCGCGACGTCGTCTCGGACCTTGCCGGTCGGGATCGCGTCATACAAGACCTTGCGCAAGAGTTGGCGCAGCTGCCGCTCGGCACGATCATGGCCCTCATGATGGCCGTGCATCAAGGACGCCAGTTCGGTATCCCGATGACCCCGAGAGCCGTGAGCGATGAGGCCGTACGCGTTGAGGACCGCGGCGAGCCGATCGAATGGGTCGGCCCTGTTCTCGCTCGCCGCGACCAGCTCCTGTAGGTGGTCGTCGATCCGGCGTTCATGCCACGCGCGAAGGATCGACTCGACGTTGGGGAAGTACTTGTAGAGGGTCGCCCGTCCGATCCCCGTCTCTTGCGCGATCCGGGACATCGTCACCGAACGGACGCCTTGCTCGGATACGAGCCTCGCCGTGGCCGCCTGGATCGCATCACGGACCTCGTGGCGGTGTGCTTCGACCGTTTGCGACCAGAGCTTTGGCATCCTCGAAGGATACAGTGTGTATTTGACAGATACACTATGTCTCGTAAACTCTCGGCCACGGAAGCTCGAGGGGAGGGTTTCATGGGAGATGCGCCTCAGCCACCACCCAGACCGGGCTGGGTCAAGGTCTCGATCATCGTCGTCCTGGTAGTGGTCGCGGTCGTCATCGTCATGGCGATCGCCGGGGGCGAACACGGGCCTGGACGTCATTTTCCAGGTGGGGGGGACCACACGGCCCCCGTAGAGCACAACTCTTAAGGCCCGCGCCTGGATGCTTAGCCCTAGCGCGCGCAAGCTCTCACTATCCATCCACTTGACGGTCTCGATCGGTTGGATCGGAGCAGTCATCGCCTACCTCGGTCTCGGCACGACTGCGGCGCGAACGGACGATCCCGAGCTCATACGGTCGATGTGGAGAGCGATGGACGTCGTCGGGTGGTGGGTGATCGTTCCTCTCGCGCTGGCTTCCCTCCTGACCGGGATCCTCATGGCACTCGGAACGAAATGGGGTCTCTTCCGGCATTACTGGGTGACGATCTCGTTCGGGTTGACCCTCTTCGCGGTGGCGGTTCTGTTCCTGCACATGCCGACGGTGAGCTCAACCACTGAGTTCGCTCGAACGGCCGAAGACGCATCACTTGCGGACTTGGGCGGGGACCTAGAGCATCCCGCGATCGGATTGGTGATCCTCCTGGCCGTCCAGGTGCTCAACCTCTATAAGCCGCGGGGCCTCACTCGGTATGGCTGGCGCAAGCAACAGGCGGAGCTCGTTTCCACCCCTTCGCCCGAGGAGGGATCTGGCTAACCCCGACTGGGAGGGCTTTATCGGCGGACGGCGAAATGAGCATCAGCGGTGTGCGCCGACGGCCTCGATGAGGAAGCCGATGTTGCCCCGAGGATAGGCCCTGACGATGCCCGTGCGGGCAAAAAGGAGACGACGTGTTGACGAGACGACTCCCGGTATCGGTGATGACTCTCGTCCTGGTGATGGCGTTCGCGATCCCGATGTCTTCACTGAGTGTTCGCGCGAAAGGCGGGGCGACGGTGGTCGGTGAAGATCCGAGCGGCGACTGGAACCAGGGCGTAGGTGCTCCGCTAGGCGATACGTTGGGGGAGGACCTCATCAAGGCGACGATCGCATCGAGGGGCAGGAAGACCGTGGTTTTCGGGATCACCCTCAACTCGCTCGCAACGGTCGAGGTCCCCGCGACATCTTACGCTTGGGATTTCGCGGTTGAAGGCGAAGAATTCAGGCTGATCAAACATCCCTGCAATGCTCCTGGTGGGCCGTGCCCCTCTACGGTGAACACCTTCGACTTGACCGTATGCGGCGTCGAGACGTTGGCGACTTTATCCGTCACGTCATGCGAGCCTGTGGCCTCGATCGAGCCGAAGGTTGACGAGGCGTCGGCAACGATTGAGATCCCGGTGCCACTTGACGCGCTCGGAGCCCGTCCGGGAGACGTGATCACACCTCGTAATGAACCCTCGCTCCAGGCGTTCGTTCCTGGTTCTGTTGCTCCGAACGGTTTCGCTCCGTTGCGAGACACCCTTACGGTTTCTGAGACGTTCACCATCCCGAAGAGAGGGCGAAGCGGCGGCTGAGCAGGAGCCGGCCCGTGGGTGGCAGGGGACCGGGACCGGGGTGTGAGAAGGGATTACATGATGAGGGTTCGATCACGGACTCCCTGCCCTGACAGATCTGTCAACGTTAGGCTCGGCAGGTCAGGGGGCGTAGCTCAGTTGGTCAGAGCGGCGGACTCATAATCCGTTGGTCGCTGGTTCGAGTCCAGCCGCCCCCACTTGATGTCCTGGTGCGCGAACCAGCGCCGGGACTCGATACGTCGGGATGATCTCGTCCCGGCCCATCACACGCAGCTCCTTCACGAGCTTGCGGATCAACGCCTTTCTCTGCTGCGCGGTGCCGCCGTAGAGCGCGACGTCGAGGGTTTTGGCCCATTCGGCCACGATCTCCGGGGTCGGAGGTGTTTCGGCCTCCTCCTGTGCCGCCAGTGCTTGCTCCTCGGCGATGAGCGCGTCCAACCGGGTCTGGACACCGTCCAACCGCTCCTGGCAGGTGGCTGGCTTCATGGTCCCGGCCTCGAACGCCGCGAAGTAGCGGTCCATCGAGCGTCTCGCCCCCGCCTGTTCCTGACGCAGAGCCGCCACCCGTGCCTCGACCAACTGCCGTTCGTCGCGCTCGGAGTCCTGCAGTTGCGCCAGCGCATCTGCGATCAGCCCGCTATCGCGGTAGAGCTCGACCATCTGCTCCAAGACCGCTTCCTCGAGCTCGTCCTTGGGAAGGCGATCCGCGCCGCAGGTGCGCGTCCCGTAGCGATACCGGGTCGAGCACGTGTAGTAGTGATAGCGCTTCGAACGGCCCTTGGCCGAAGTCCCGATGAAGGCCCGCCCGCACTGCCCGCAACGGACCACCCCGGACAGCAGATAGTCGGCCGGGTGGGCGCGCTTTAATGCTTGTGAGTCGCCGCGTTCTCGCAGTATCCGCTGCACCGCGGCGAAGGTCTCCTCTTCGACCAACGACTCGTGGAGACCCGGGTAGCTGTTGTCTTTGAAGGCCACCTTGCCGACGTAGATGGGGTTTGACAGCATGTGGATGACCGTGCGCGCCGAGAACGGCACCCCGGCCTTGGTCGCGAGCCCCTCGGAGTTGAGCAGCTGCGCGATCGCCTCCGAGCCGAGCTGATCTTCGACGTAGAGATGAAAGATGCGC
>JBOGXG010000073.1:0-8794 GCA_050694195.1 Actinomycetota bacterium
GGATCCGACCGGTTGATCTGGCCATCGCGAAGCCGGCTAGTGAGGCGACGAACACGGTGAGGGGAACCGCCAGCGCGACGACGAAGAGAGAGTTGGCGATGTTGCGCCACAACGGCAGGATCTGGAACACGATCTGGTAGTTGCGCAACGTCGGGTCGGGGGGGAGGAGCTCGAACCCGTCCGGAGGATCGAGGCCGGGCGGACGTAGGGAGCCAAGTACCAAGAAGACGAGAGGGAGAACGAAAACGGCGGCGACCGTCAAGCCACCGACAGTTCTCCATCGCTCGCCGCCCGTGATCATGTCAGCCCCCGCCCTTGTCTGAGGAACGACCCTTTTCTATCAGCACCCTGATGAGGATCTGACTCGGGCAATCCGTCTCGCGCAGCGCGAACGACACGAAGTTCTTCTTCGGATCGGAGAAGGCCAGTTCGGCCTCGAACCCTTCGTTCTCGCCGCCGAGGTACGCGTAACCCTTCTCTCCCAGTAGCCGAACCATCTGGGGGAACAACTCGACGATCTGTATCTCGGAGATCGCCTGGGCGCCGACGAAGCCCCGTTTCCGCTCCACGACGGTCACCGTGCCCCACGTCCCAAGCGGAAGTGCGCCGAGGCCCGACGTATCCGCGACCGGTGTCGGAGCCGTGCAGGCCGCCGCGCGGGACTCGGAGTTCCCGTCGTCTCCTCCACCACAGGCCGACAACATCGAGACGGCGATCGCGAGCAACGCGATAGCGGCGGTAGACCGCAACTCGGGGCTACTGCGCGGCGGCGAGGCGGTCGGCCGCACTCCGGTACTGCTTGCCGGCGTGATAACTGGATCTGACGAGGGGGCCGGATTCGACCCATGCGAAACTGAGTTCCCTCTCCCCGAAGTCCTTGAACCGAGCGAACTCATCGGGATGAACCCACCTATCGACCGGGAGGTGCCACGACGTCGATGGCTGGAGGTACTGGCCGATCGTGAGGATGTCGCACCCCACATCTCGGAGATCCCTCATCGCGTCGTAGATCTCTTCCTCGGTTTCCCCCATCCCGACGATGAGGTTCGACTTGGTCACCTGATCCGCTCTCAACTCCTTGGCCCAAGCGAGCAGTTGGAGGCTAGAGCGGTAACCGAAGCCCGGCCTGATCGACCTGTGTAGCCGCGCAACGGTCTCGAGGTTGTGAGCCAGCACATCCGGCCTCTCGGCGATGACCGCGGCGAGCGAATCCCGCGGCTCCTGCTTGCGAGCCTTGAAGTCCGGGATGAGGACCTCGATCCCGCAATCCGGCTGGGACCGTCTGATCGCCCTGATGATCGCAGCCCAGTGCGCCGAGGCTCCGTCGTCGAGATCGTCGCGCGCGACCCCGGTGACGACCGCGAACTTGAGACCCATCAGGGCCACGGCGTCGGCGATCTTGGCCGGCTCCTCGGGATCCAGAGCATGCGGCTTCGCGGTCATCACGTCGCAGAACCCGCAGCGGCGCGTGCAGAGATCGCCGCAGGCGAGGAACGTCGCCTCGCGCGCCTCCCAACATTCGTAGATGTTGGGACACGCAGCCTGCTCACAAACCGTCGCGAGCCCTCGCTCCCGCATGATGTTGCGTAGCTCGGTGAAGTTCTCACCGTGACGAACGCGCACCTTGAGCCAGTCGGGCTTCCGCTCCGGGCGCCCGGCGCCCTCGCCGGGGGCCGAGCGCAGGGGGACGCCGCGCCGCAGGTCCTTCTCGACCTGCTCGCGGGTCCTGATCGTTGGTGCGATGACCTGAGCCATAACAACTCCAAGCTACCCGTTCGCGTTATCTAGGTATCGTCGGCGTGGCTTCGTCGTCCTCCCACCCGCCCAAAACCGCCGACGGCGCGCTGGGCCGGGCCGGTCGGTAAGTCTAGAACTCGGCGAGCTTGCGCATCTCCTGTTCGATCTGGTCGGCGTCCGGAAGGAACCAATGTTCGAGCGTGGGCGCGAACGGCATGGCCGGTACGTGCGGGCCTCCGATCCGAACGACCGGGCCGTCGAGATCCATCAGGGCATGCTCGGCGATCTGCGCGGAGACCTCGGCCCCCACGCCGAGGAACTTGTTGTCCTCGTACACGACCATCGCCTTGCCGGTCTTCCCGACGGATCCGAGGACCGTCTCTATGTCCAACGGGTAGATGCTTCGAAGGTCGATGACCTCGACCTCGATGCCGTCGCTCGATAAGCGCTCGGCGGCCTCCACGCAGAAGTGGTGCATCAGCCCGTAGGACACGCACGTAACGTCGCTGCCCTCGCGGCGAACCTCGGCCTTACCGAACTCGATGTTGTAGCGATCCTCCGGCACCTCACCCTTGATCAATCGATAGCACTTCTTGTGCTCGAGGAAGAGGACGGGATCGGGATCCTCGATCGCTTGGATCAGCATCCCTTTCGCGTCGTACGGCGTCGACGGAGCCACGACCTTGATCCCGGGGACGTGCGCGAAGAACGCCTCGATCGACTGCGAGTGATACAGGGCGCCGTGAACCCCGCCTCCCCACGGCGTCCGGATCACCATCGGCACTCCGAAATCCCCGTTGGAGCGATACCGGATGCGCGCCGCTTCCTGGATGATCTGATTGAACGCCGGGAAGATGAAGTCCGCGAATTGCATCTCGGCCACCGGCACCAACCCGTCGAGCGCCATCCCGATCGAGACGCCGGCGATCAAGGTCTCGTCCAGGGGCGTGTCGAGTACTCGCTCGTCGCCGAACTCTTCCAGGAAGCCCATCGTGGCTCTGAAAACACCACCGCGCGCCCCGACGTCCTCGCCGAGAACGACTATGCGATCGTCGCGGCGCATCTCCTCCTGGAGAGTGTCGTGGACCGTTGTTATGAGGTTCTTCTCTACCGTTGCGCCGCCCATCACACGACCTCCATGTTCCCGAAGACGTTGCGGGCAGCCGTCGCCGGGTCGGGGAAGTCGGCCTCTTCGGCCGCCTTCGCACCCTCAGCCACGTCGACCTTCGTCTGCTCGCGGAGCTCCTCGATCTTCTTGTCGTCCAGCATCTCGACCGACCTCAGGTAGTTCTCGAACCGAGGGATCGGATCTTTCTGCTTCCACTCCTCGACCTCTTCCTTCGAGCGATAGGTACGGTCGTCGTCGTCGGAGGTGTGCGAGTAGTACCTGTAGGTCCGGAGCTCGAGAAGGGACGGACCCTCTCCCGCGCGGGCTCGATCGACGGCTTCCTTGGCGAGCCTGTAGCACTCGAGGATGTCGTTGCCGTCCCCTACGAAACCCGGGAATCCGTAGCCCTCAGCTCGTTTGTGAACGCTCCCGGCGACCTGCTTCGACTCGTGGACGCTGATCGCGTATTGGTTGTTTTCGCAGACGAAGACGAGAGGCAGCTTGTGGATACCGGCGAAGTTCATCGCCCCATGCCAGTCGCCCTCGGAGGTCCCACCCTCGCCGAACCAGGTCCCTACGACCGCGTCCTGTCTCTTCAGCTTCTTCGAGTAGGCGATCCCTGCAGCGTGCAGGACCTGCGTCGCGATCGGCGACGAACCGGTGATGATGTTCCGCTCCTTCGAGCCCCAGTGCGCCGGCATCTGGCGCCCGCCGGACGAGGGGTCGTCCTTCTTTCCGAAGAGTCCGAGGAACACGTCCTTCGGGCTGAAGCCGGCGACCAGCACAAGGGCCATGTCACGGTAGTAAGGGCAGAACACGTCCTTGCCGCGCTCGAACGCCCATGCGGAGCCCACCTGTGCAGCCTCGTGACCCGAAACCGGCACGACGAAGGGGGCCTTACCCATCCGGTTGAGCGCCCACTGACGCTCGTCGCATGCCCGGGCCAGGAGCATGTACCGATACATCTCGACTAGGTCCTCTTCCTTGAGGCCTAGTTCGGTATGTAGGTCCTCGGCTTTCGCCATCTGGTAACTCCTCCTCTAATTGAAGCTGTGTTCGATCGATCCTGGTTGGTCTTTCGTGATCTCGAACGCGCGCATGTTCCGTTGATGCATCCACACGAGTGGGAGATCGAAAGCTGCGGCTAGATACTTCGCCGCGATCGCCCCTACCTCCTTGACGGGATGCCTGGTTCCCGTCTCCGCCTCGACCGATGTGACCCAGCGGTCCTGGATGCCACAGGGGACGATCCCCCCGAACATCGCCAGATCGGTCGAGACATTGAAGGCGAACCCATGCATGGTGATGCCGCGGGTGATCTTCACGCCGATGGCGGCGATCTTGTTCTTGCCGACCCAGACGCCCGTGTGATCCGGGTCTCGGGTCGCCTCCACCCCGAGTTCCGCCGCCGTTTCGATGAGAACACCCTCCAGCCTCCGGAGGTAGGCGACGACGTCGTAGCGCTCTCCCAGTTCCATGATCGGGTAACCGACGAGCTGACCGGGCCCGTGATAGGTAGCTCGGCCCCCGCGGTCCACGCTATAAAGATCGATCCCGCGCGCCGCTCGTTCCGCCGCGCCGTAGACGAGGTCCTCCTGAACCGCCCTGCGCCCGAGGGTGTAGGTAGGAGGATGCTCGAGCAGCATCAGGCTGTCGCCGCGTTCGTCCTCGAGACGCGCGAGGAAGAGCTCACGCTGCCAGGCCCAAGCCGCGGCGTAGTCGACTCGCCCCAACCAGGCCGCGTGCAGCGGACCCCTTACGATCCCCCCTTCTTCCACCCGGAATCCTCCTTATAGATACTGCGATAGATCTGCCGAGAAGTCGGTCGTTTCGACGCGCTCGCGCAACCGAGCAAGGAACCTGGCTGCCTCGGCACCGTCGATCGTGCGGTGATCCCACGACAACGGAAGGAAGCCCATCGAACGGATCGCGATCGAGTTGTCGTCCGTCACCACAACTCGCTTCTCGATCGCCTCGAACGCCAGGATCGCCGTCTGACCTTGCGGGATGATCGGTACCGATAGTTTCGATCCGAACGGGCCGGGGTTCGTGATGGTGAACGTACCGCCGGTGAGATCGTCGGGCGTGAGCTTCTTGGTCCTTGATCGCGTCGCGATGTCGTTGATGGAGCGGGCCAACCCCGAGAGGTTCTTCTCGTCGGCGCCCTTGATGACCGGCACGATCAAGCCGCCGCCCTCCAGCGCGACCGCGATCCCGAGGTTGACGTAGTGCCGCACGAGGTTCGCCTGGTTGGCCTCGTCGAAGCTGGCGTTCACCTCCGGCATCTCCAGCAAGGTGTCGCACACGGCCTTGCAGAGGAACGGCATGTACGTGAGGTTGAAACCCTCGACCTCCTTGAACTTCTTCTTCGCCGCTGCGCGGAGGTCGGCCACGTTCGTCCAGTCGGCCTCAACCGCGTTCCACGCCCGCGCCGTTTCGAGGTGTGCCGCGACCATGTGTTCCGCGGTGCGCCGGCGGATGTTCGTCCAGGGGACGAGTTCCTCCCTTTCGCCCGGTTGGCGCGAGGGGGCCGCGGGGGCCTCCCGTCGTGGTGCCTGGGCCGGTGCGGGCTCGGCCGCGGCGGCGGGGGCCGCGGCAGGGCGCGCCTTCCGCTCCTCGACGAAGCGGAGGACGTCCTGTTTACGGATCCTTCCGCCGGTGCCGGTCCCCTCGACCTCTTCGAGGTTCACGTCGTTCTCGTCGGCCAGTCGGCGCACGAGCGGGGAGACGATCCCTCGCTTGGATGTGTCCGTCTGCGGCTTCGCCTCCGCTACGGCCGCGGCGGGAGCCCTTTCGGCCTGCCCGCCCGTCACGCTAGGCTCGGGCGGAGGTGGGGGCGCCTGCTGGGGCTCTTCCTTCTTCTCGGCCGCGGGCCGCTCGCTCACGTCCTCGCGCTTCTTCTTTTCATCCTGCTGCGCCGCGTTTTCTCGTCCTCCCGCCCGCCCAAGATCGGCGGACGGCGCAGCCCCTTCCGACCGGCCGCCCTCACTCTCCTTGGCCTCGGGGGCGGGCTCTTGCTCTTTCGGCTCCGGCTCTTCCTTCTGCTCTTGTTGCTGCGCACCCGCGGCGCCGTCCTCGCCGATCACCGCCAGAGGCGTGCCGACCGAGACCGTCTCACCCTCCTGGACGAGGATCTTCTGGAGCTTGCCGGCCTGGGAGGAAGGCACCTCGGAATCGACCTTGTCGGTGGAGATCTCGACGAGGAGTTCGTCCTCCTCCACCATGTCGCCCTCTTGCTTGAGCCATTTCGTGATCGTGCCCTCGACGACGGTCTCGCCGAGTTGCGGCATCTTGACCTCTGGCATACAGCCGACCCTCCCCTTTGAAGACCCCTGGATTCACTTTTCAGGCGATGAAGGCCCCCGGAAGAGACATCGGCGGGCGCCGACCCAGGTTACCGCCTCATCCGAAGTTCCACCCCAGCCGCAGCTCCGAGCCGATCTGTGTAAGAACGACAACGTTCGGCGGCTTCTATGTAAGGGAGACGACGTAGTGCGTTGTTCTCCTCACATGATTGGAGGTCGGCGGAGCCGGGCCGGCCGCGCCATTCAGTCGATGCGGACGACCCTCACGTAGTCGGTGCGGCCGGCGCGACGGCCCGGGGTCCCGGCCACCACCACGACGTGATCCCCCTTACGAACGAGACCCGAGCGTCGCGCCGCCGCGGCCGCCCGCCCGACGTCCTCCGCCGCGGTCGGGGATACCGGTGCCGGATCGACCTTCAAGGGGGTCACACCCCAGACCAGGGTGAGGCGCCCGATCGTGTCGGTTCGCTCGGACAATCCCACGATCGGCATGCTCGGACGGAACGCCGCGACCCGGAACGGCGTCGAACCGCTCCTCGTGGGACAGAGGATCGCGGCGACGCCGAGATCTTCCGCAGCTTCGACCGCGGCGTGCGCGACCGCCCAGGAAACACGGTCGTCGGCCCTGTGGCTCTCGAGCGGTGCGGGTACGAGTTCCTCGCGGGCGGCCTCCGCGGTCTCGGCGATCTCGCTCATCTTCGTAACTGCCTCGGCCGGATAGTCGCCTATCGCCGTCTCCTCGGAGAGCATCAGAGCGTGCGTGCCGTCGAGTACGGCATTGGCGACGTCGGCGGCCTCCGCGCGACTGGGCAACGGCGAATGCGTCATCGACTCGAGCATCTGGGTTGCCGTGATCACCGGCTTCCCCGCCTGGTTGCACGCCTCGATGATGCGCTTCTGCAAGATCGGGACCTGTTGGAGAGGAAGTTGTATCCCGAGGTCCCCGCGCGCAACCATGACGGCGTCGGCGCTGGAGACGATCTCGTCGAGATGTTCCACCGCGCTTCCCGTTTCCACCTTTGCGAGGATCAGGGGACGGTGACCTCTCTTCGGCAGCGACGCTTGAGCCCGCTCGCAATCCGTCGCGTCGCGGACGAAGGACAGCCCCACGTAATCGACCTTCAAGCGGACGGCGGCCTCGAGGGCGGTCCTGTCCTCCGATGTGAAAGCCTGCACCTTGCGCTCGGCCTCGGGGACGTGCATCCCTTTCCGAGATCTGAGGAAACCGCCCCGGAGTATCTCCGTGATCACTTCGGGCCCGCTGATCTTCTTGACGCGCAGAACGATCTCACCGTCGGCCAGGTAGACCTCGGCATCCTTATGAACGATCCCGGCAAGGTCGGCGACGGTCGTCGATACCCCACGCTCGTCCCCCTCTCCCGCACCCGAGTTAAGGACGAACTCGTTACCGGTCTCGAGGTGAACCTCCCCGCCGGACACGGGGCCGGTCCGCATCTTGGGGCCCGGCAGATCGGCAAGGACCCCGACCGTACGGCCGAGCTCGCGCGCCTGCTCCCGCGCGTTCACGATCGCGATCTTGTGCTGCGACGGATCTGCATGCGCGAGGTTCACGCGAACGACGTCGGTGCCCGCCTCCAGGAGAGAGCGTAGTTCTTTCTTCCCCCAGGTGGCAGGGCCGAGGGTCGCGACTATCTTCGTGCGCCGCATGGGCTACCTTCCGTCGCGTCGTATCGGATCGCTCTAACCGTGGAGAGGCTTGCCGGCGAGCTCGAGGAAGGTCTCGCCGATCACCTCGGAGAGCGTTGGGTGTGGATGCATCAGCTCACCGAGCTCCTCGGGGAACGCCTCCCAATTCGTGACCAACATCGCCTCGGAGATCAGGTCGGATGCGTGAGGTCCGATGATGTGCACCCCGACGACCGCACCGCCCCTCTCGGCGATGCTCTTCACGAAGCCCTGACCTCCGCCGAGCATCAGGGCTCTCGCGTTGGCCGAGAACGCGTAACGCTTGCTGACAACGTCCATGCCCATCTCACGCGCCTTCGCCTCTGTGAGTCCGACCGCCGCCACCTCCGGCTGGCAGTAGATGACGTGCGGGACGTTGACGTAGTCGACAGGCGCGGGATCCTCACCGGCGATCCGCTCGGCGACCCTCTGTCCTTCCGCGTAAGCGACGTGAGCGAGCTGAGGGTGAGGCCAGTTCGCATCGGACACATGGATCGCGTCTCCGATCGCGTAAACGCCGTCGACGTTCGTCCGCATGTTGACGTCCGTCACGATGAAGTCCTTGTCCGTCTGCACGCCGGCATCCTCGAGCCCGATACCAGAGGTGCGGGGGCCTCGTCCGATGGCGACGAACATCCTGTCGGCGTTGAGCGTTTGTTTGGCGCCGCTCTTCTCGATCCCGACCTCGACCCCGGAGTCATTCGTCTTCGCGTCCGTGACCGATACTCCGAGCTCGAACTTGATGCCGCGCTTGAGAAGCAACTTATGCAGAGCCTCGGAGATGTCGGAGTCCTCCGCGGGGGCGATCTTCGGAAGCATCTCGACGACGGTCACGTCCGCCCCGAAAGAGCGATAGATGCTCGCGAATTCGAGCCCGATGTAATTGCCACCGACGACGATCACCGACGAAGGGATGTCGTGCGCGACGAGACCATGATCCGAGTTGTGAACCTTGTCC